>JBFGFW010000058.1:0-9175 GCA_041579395.1 Sulfitobacter sp. | reverse complement strand
GCCGGGTTCGCCGTGGGCGCGATGGAACGGGGGGATGACCTGCCCCGCGATGTGCAGGCGGGCGATGTATTGCTGGGGCTGGCCAGCGACGGCGTACACTCCAACGGCTATTCACTGGTCCGCAAACTGGTGACCATGTCGGGACTGGGCTGGGACGCTGAATGCCCTTGGGCCGAAGGAACCCTGGGCGAGGTGTTGCTGACGCCGACGCGGCTGTACGTGAAACCTGCGTTGCAGGCGGTACGGGCAGGCGGCGTGCATGCGATGGCCCATATCACCGGCGGGGGTCTTACTGAAAACCTGCCCCGCGTCTTGCCAGAAGATCTGGGTGCGGAAATCGATCTGGCCAGCTGGGATATGCCGGGTGTGTTCAAGTGGATGGCCCAAGTAGGCGAGATTGCCGAATCCGAGATGCTAAAGACCTTTAACTGCGGCGTCGGGATGATCATGGTCGTCAGCGCCGATCACGCCGACAGCCTGCGTGCGGTGCTGACAGATGTGGGCGAAACTGTCTTTGACATGGGCCGCGTCACCCAAGGAGCAGGGATCGATTACAGCGGGCAGCTTTTGTGACCCGCCGGGTTGCAATTTTTTTATCGGGTGGCGGCTCCAACATGCGTGCGTTGGTCAACGACATGACCGGCGATCACCCCGCGCGACCCTGCGTCATCGTGTCAAACGTGGCAGATGCGGGCGGCGTGGCCTGGGCGCGCGAGCATGGCATCCCCACAGAAGTCGTGGATCATAAACCGTTCAAAGGCGACCGCGCCGCGTTCGAGGCGGAATTGACCGCCCGCCTGATGCCGCATGCGCCCGAGATCATCTGTCTTGCGGGGTTCATGCGGCAACTCACCGGCGGTTTCACAGACGCCTGGGCGGGCCGGATGATCAACATCCACCCGTCGCTGCTGCCCCGCTACAAGGGGCTTCACACCCACGCGCGCGCGCTGGAGGCGGGCGATGACATCCACGGCTGCACAGTGCACGAGGTGACAGCCAAGCTGGATGACGGGCCGATTTTAGGTCAGGCCACCGTGCCGATCATGGCAGGCGACACGGTCGAGGATCTGGCCGCAAGGGTGCTGGTGCAGGAACACCGGCTTTATCCTGCCGTGCTGCGCCGGTTCGCCGGGGGGGAGCGGTCGCTTTTGATGCTGGAAAGCTGAATGCACCACCTTAGCCGGCGAATATCCCGTTTCTTCATTGCCTGTTCGGCATCCTCTGTCCAAAGTAGATTCCATGAAAACTATAACAACTACAGCAGAGCTTGACGCTTATTGCACCGAGGCCGCCAAGCATGATTATGTGACGGTCGATACCGAGTTTCTGCGCGAGCGGACCTATTATTCAAAGCTTTGCCTGATCCAGCTTGCCATGCCCGGAACGGATGATACCGGTGCGGTGCTGGTCGATCCTTTGGCCGGTGAACTGTCACTTGAACCGCTTTACCGGCTTTTTCGCGACACGTCCGTGGTCAAGGTGTTTCACGCCGCGCGTCAGGATCTGGAAATCTTCTATGTCGACGCGAATGTGTTTCCGCTGCCGCTATTTGACACGCAAGTCGCAGCGATGGTGTGCGGTTTTGGCGAACAGGTCGGCTATGAAACTTTGGTGCGCAAGATCGCGCATCAATCCGTCGACAAGACGTCGCGCTTTACCGACTGGTCGCGTCGCCCGCTCAGCGACGCGCAGGCGAAATACGCGCTGGCCGACGTTACGCACTTGCGTCAGGTCTATGAATTCCTGGCCAAGAAGTTGCAGGAAACCGGCCGTGCCCGCTGGGTCGCCGAGGAGCTGGAGATTCTGACCAGCCCGGACACCTATGTGACACCGCCACGCGAGGCGTGGAAGCGCGTGAAAACCCGGACAAACTCGCCGAAATTTCTGGCCATCGTGCGCGAACTGGCCGCCTTTCGCGAGCAATATGCCCAGTCCCACGATGTACCGCGGACGCGGGTTTACAAAGATGATGCGATGGTCGAACTGGCCAGCAATAAGCCCAGGAACCACGAGGAACTGGGCCGCGCGCGCCTGCTGTTGCGCGAAGCGCGCAAGGGCGAGATCGCGGACGGCATTCTGAAAGCCGTGGCCGCGGGGGTCGATTGCCCGCCGGCCGATATGCCGCAACCGGACCGCAGCCGCGAAAAGCTGCAGGTAAACCCGGCGCTGGCGGATTTGCTGCGCGTGCTGCTGAAGGCGAAAACCGAAAGTGCGGGTGTCGCGGCAAAGCTGATTGCCCCGGCGGCTGATCTGGATGGCATTGCTGCGGGATTGCGCGACCTGCCAGCGCTAAAGGGGTGGCGGCGCGAGGTGTTTGGGGATGATGCATTGCGGCTATGCGACGGCAAGATCGCCCTGACTGCGTCTGGATCAGACGTAAAAGTGGTTGAGCTTTAAAGCATAACCAACTGATTGAGAGCCATTTTAGCGTCGCGAGGTCAGGGCATTTCGCTGGCCTTCGACGCGAATGGTGCGCACCCCGGAAAGCATCTGATCGGTGACCTTGCGCGCGGCGATAACCTCGCGGGTGGGCTGGGTGCCGACGGGCGTGTTGCGGTCTGGCGAGACCCCCTCAAGCCGGTAGGTCAGGACACCGTCCACGGGCAATTCGTCTTCGTTGGCGGGGGTCAGGCGCACGGCATAGATGCCTTGACGTTCTGCCAATCCGGTCGCCCGGATCAAGGCTCCACCGGGCACTTTTTCGATGGTCAGATTGGTGATCTGATCAAAGGGGCGGCCGTCATAAATCGCTTCCTTTGCGCGCGCATTGGCGAACAGACCCGAGCGTTTGGGAATCAACGGATTGGTGTTTACCTCGCTTGGGGTCAACACCTCGGATCGGGCTGTGCCAAACCAGTTAAACGGGTTCACGCGGCTGTCGCGCACCGTCGCGCACCCCGTCAAGACGAGGGTTGATAGCAAAAGGGCTGAAAAGGTTTTGCGCATGGGGTCCGCCGTGGAAATTTCCGTGATATTTGACTAACCTATCCCGCTGCGCTTGGGAAGGGGGTGGACCTTTCGAGGTGTGGCACCTACGTCATTGGTGAGAAAAAGAGGGTAGCACCGTGGCGACAGAGGCATTTGAACAACTGGTTGAGGATTTCGAATTCCTGGACGATTGGGAAGATCGGTATCGGCATGTCATCGATCTGGGCAAGGGCATGGACCCGTTGGCAGAGGCGCTGAGGGTGCCTGCCACCAAGGTGGACGGGTGCGCCAGTCAGGTTTGGCTGCATGCACAGTTCGATGACGGAACGCTGCATTTCGATGGTGCCAGCGATGCGATGATCGTGTCGGGGCTGATTGCGGTTCTGCGCACGCTTTACAACGGTCTGGCACCGGTCGACGTGGTGGCGGTGGATGCGCGCGCCGAAATGGGTCGGCTTGGGTTGAACGAACACCTGTCCGCGCAGCGATCGAACGGTCTGACCGCAATGATCGAACGGATTCGGGAAACAGCGGCGCAGCAAGTCTGAGGCCGTCAGCAGGCATATGGCGCGCGGTTGGCGGTGCGCCAGTTGAGTTTTCTTGGCAAAATGAAGATCAAAGGAGGTTGAGCGTCGTCTCAAGGTCGCCGTATCCGGTGAACCGACGCTCAAACTGCAAGCCAAGGATCGCGGCGCAAGCCTTGGCTTTTTCGGTCAGGATCGGGTCATCGGTCTGCGCCTGATAGACCAGTTTTTCGTAGTTGCCGAAATACATGTCCCGCAATTCCGGGTGTCGATCAAGGCCCATGGGTTTCATGATGAAAGCATCAAACTGACGGACCAGAAAATCCGTGAGATAGAACGAGGTGATCTCGGTTTCGGATGCGTCGGCGAACCGGGCGTTGCCCTCAAAAAAACTGTAGCAATGGGGCCCTGCAACCATCTGCACGCCCATTTCTGCGCAGGCGGCTTCCAGCAAGCCGCCGGTACCGCAGTCGGCATAAACCACGAACACATCGTCATAGTTGGCGCGGTGTTTGGCAACGGCGGCGCGGACCGCATCGGTGATTTTTTCGGGGTAAAGGTGCAGATTGGCGGGCAGACAGGTCAGGTCCAAATGCGTCCAGCCATTCGCCGCCTTCAAATCCAGAATTTCACGGGCCAGCGCCCCGCAGGCAATCAGCAGGATGCGACCCTTGCGTGCGTCAAGCGGCAAGCCCGTTTCGGTCAGTTGGCGATCCGACAGCATTTTCATCTCATCCCCTTAACGCAAAAAGGCCCCTTCGCAAAGAAGGGGCCATCCATTCAGCAGCGCGCGGCGTTACGCCTTGGCGCTGTTGTGCTTGCGGCCGACCCATTCCTTGGCTGTCTCGACGGCTACGGCCGCGTCGCGGCAATAGGCGTCGGCCCCGATGGCTTTGCCGAACTCTTCGTTCAGCGGCGCGCCACCGACCAGCACGATATAGTCATCGCGAATGCCCTGTTCGATCATCGTGTCGATCACGACCTTCATGTACGGCATTGTAGTGGTCAAAAGCGCGGACATGCCCAGGATATCGGGGCCTTCTGTTTCCATCGCTTCGAGGTATTTCTCGACCGAGTTGTTGATGCCAAGATCAACCACTTCAAATCCGGCACCTTCCATCATCATCGACACAAGGTTCTTGCCGATGTCGTGAATGTCGCCCTTGACCGTGCCGATGACCATCTTGCCAACACGCGGTGCACCGGTTTCGGCCAGCAGCGGCTTGAGGATGGCCATGCCGCCCTTCATCGCATTGGCGGCCAGCAACACTTCGGGCACGAACAAGATACCATCGCGGAAATCAGCGCCGACGATCGTCATGCCGCCGACAAGCGCCTTGGTCAGCACATCGTAGGGGATCCAGCCACGGGCGATCAGGATGTTGACGCCTTCCTCGATCTCTTCGCGCAGACCATCATAGAGGTCGTCGAACATCTGCTGGACCAGTTCGTCGTCGTCCAGATCGGCAAGGATAATTTCGTTTTCGTCCGACATTGTCGTTCCTCATCTTACACTGCCCGCGCGGGCCTTTGCCCTTTTGTCATGGAATCAGCAAAACGACCATGCATTTTGCGACAAGCTCAACGCTGTGAGCGACGCGCGGTTGCACGGTGAAAAATACTGTCGATGGCGTCGCAGAACAATGGTCTGGCAAATGATACTTGATCATGTTCCTGATTTGTTCCAAAAGAAGAATATGGATCAAGAGTACCGCAGATACAAGTTGGCCGGGCGGGGCAGTGCAAGCAACCCCGGGGGCCGCTTCGAAGCGCTGACCGTCACGGCTGTCGATGATGGCTGGTGCGGCGATGATGACCCGTTGCCGGTCCTGCGCACCCACGTCAGTGTCGAGGTGCCGCGGTCGGTCATCACCTACAACTGCTCGCCCGACCTGCCGTTTGACAGGTCCATCAACCCCTACCGCGGTTGCGAACACGGTTGTGTCTACTGCTTTGCGCGCCCCAGCCATGCCTATCTGGGTCTTTCGCCGGGGCTGGATTTTGAAACCCGGCTGATCGCGCGGCCTGATGCGCCACGCGTATTGCGCCGAGAACTGGCGGCCAAGCGCTATCAGGTCGCCCCGATTGCAATCGGTACCAACACCGACCCCTATCAGCCGATCGAGAAAGACCACCACATCATGCGCGGCCTTCTTGAGGTGTTGTCAGAGGTGAACCACCCGGTGGCGATCGTGACCAAAGGCAGCCTGATCGAGCGTGACATCGACATATTGTCAGACATGGCGCGGCGCGGGTTGGTGCGGGTTGGCATCTCGGTCACCACGCTGGACGCAACGCTTAGCCGCCTGATGGAGCCGCGCGTGCCTGCGCCCAAGCGCCGCCTGCAGATGATCCGGCGGCTGGCCGAAGCGGGTGTGCCGGTGCGTGTTATGGCGTCGCCGATGATCCCCGCGCTGACCGACCCCGAGCTTGAGGCGATCTTGGAGGCGGGGCGCGATGCAGGTGCGCGGTCGGCCAGCTGGATCATGCTGCGGTTGCCGCACGAAGTATCGCCGCTGATGCAGGAATGGCTGGCCACGCACTACCCTGACCGCTCGGGCCGGATCATGGCGCTGCTGCGCGACATGCATGGCGGCAAGGACTACGATGCGCAGTGGCACAAGAGGATGCGAGGCGAGGGGCCCTATGCCCAGATGATCGCGCAGCGATTTGATCTGGCGGTGAAACGGTTGGGGCTGTCGACCCTGTCGCCGCCGATGCGCTGCGATCTGTTCCGCGCGCCCGGAGCGGACAGCGCGCAGTTGGATCTGTTCTAGCGTCTAACTGCGGCGGCGGCCGCGCCGGGGGCCACGCACCGGACCTTCACCGTCGGTGCCATCGCTGGCCGAGGTGAACGGGCCAAGGGCTTCGACGATCTGCTCAAGCGTTGGTGCGTCGCCCTTGGGGCGGCCGTCAAGTGCCGCGCGCATGTGGACCAGATGCTCGGGCAAGGTGCCGCAGCAGCCGCCAATGATCGACGCGCCGCAATTGCGCGCCAATTCGGCGTAATCGGCCATCAGTTCGGGCGTCCCGTCATAGTGGATGTGGCCTTCGTGGTATTTCGGGATGCCCGCGTTGCCCTTCGACACGATCGGCGTCGGCTTGCCTTTGGCCGCGAAGCCCAGGATCGTGCGCAGCACGTCCGACGCACCGGTGCCGCAATTCGCACCATAGGCCAGCGGCATATTGTCAAGGTCGTGCACCAAATCGACCATCGCTTCGGAGGTCAGGCCCATCATCGTGCGCCCGGCGGTGTCAAAGCTCATCGTGCCGACCCAATCAAGGCCCGCCAGCGCAAACCCTTCGGCGGCGGCGCGGTATTCTTCGGGGGCACTGATCGTTTCAAGCCAGCCGACATCGGCACCGCCCGCTTTCAGCCCGTCGGCGGTTTCGTGAAACATTTCGACGGCAAGGGAATGTGTCAGGGGGCCGACAGGCTCCATGATCTCGCCCGTCGGCCCGACCGAACCTGCGACGATGACCTTGCGACCGGCCTTGTCGGCGACTTCACGCGCCAGCTCCGCCGAAACGCGGCTAAGTTCGTGCACGCGCTTTTCGGCATTGTGCAACTTAAGCCGAGAGGCATTGGCCCCAAACGAGTTGGTCAGAAAGATATCGCTGCCCGAGTCGACCGCACCCTGATACAGTTTCAGGATCTTCTTGGGCTCTTCGGTGTTCCACATTTCGGGCGCGTCGCCCGACATCAGCCCCATGTTGAACAGATTGGTGCCGGTTGCACCGTCGGCCAGCAGAGTGCCTTTTTCGGCCAAAAGATCGGTCAAGGGGTTCGACATCGAAAATGCTCCGCAAAATAGGGTGATTTTACGTCTTCTCACGAAGCCAAACGTGAGGCAACCTCATAATTTTCATCATCGTGATGAGGGGTAGGCACAGCCGCCTGTGACCCGCGCCGGAACACGGCCTGTGCGATATCGGCCAGGGCCAATGCCAGTATCACGCGGTTGGGCGCAGCGGCATAAAGCGGCTGCCAACGGGGCCGGAAACCGGATTTGAACTGACGCAGGCCGGGACCACCGCTCTTTCGCACCGCAAGCCGTGCAATCCGGCGCAGGGGTGCCGACGTTGGATCGGGGCAGGCGGTGACTGCCGCAAGACTGAACCGGGGTATGGATTGGCACGCGGCCGCCGCGACGGCGTGGTGGACAAGACTGTGCATCGTCCCATCGGGTGCCGCCGGATCATGGCGCATCAGATCAAGGCACCACTCCTGCGGGTTGTGATGAAAGCTGGCAAAGCCAATGAGGGTACCGTTGTGGCGTGCAGCAAACACTTTTTGATGCGCCAGATAGCTTGGACAAAAAATGCCAATGGTGCAGCCGCGCGCGCCGCCATGCGCGGATTGCCAGGCGGCGTCGATGGCGGCCATCTCAAACAGCGGCAAGTTGGCGGGCTGGCTGATGATGATGCCAGCCTTTTCGGCGGCGCGCAGCTTGCGGCGCAGCCCACTGAAGGGTGGCGACAAGATGTCATGCCGGCTTGGAACCAGGACGGCCTCGTCTGCGATATGCGACACGAACCATCCCGATTGCCGCGCCCGCAACGCCGTTCGGGCGCTGCATTTATAAATGCTTGGCTGCAGGTTGCGATCACGCGCGGCAGTGGCAAGCGACGCGGTAATATCCGTTCGATCTGACCCCCATGGATCAAACAGGGCGCAAAGCGTTTGGCCGGGTGACCAGACCGCGCTGCGGGCGATGCCATCGTCCAGCACTGTGCCGCCATTTTGGCGGACCACTCCGACCTCGGCACGGGGCGCAGCGGTCAGGCCAGAGGGCACCGGGTCACGCCGACGCCGATGATCTGCGAGCGGGCGCAACATCAGGACAATCGCAACAAGGGCAGGGCCCGCATAATAGACCGCGCGAAATGCGACGACCCCGCTGAGCAATTCCACCGTGGCCCCGCCCGGCAGCAAAGCAAACAGCACCAGTTCAAAAGGCCCGACGCCGCCCGGCGTTCCGGTCAGCAGGGCCGCCCCAAGCGCCAGCAGGAACACCGGCAGCAGCACACCAAAGACGATTTCCCCGCCGGGGATCAACACGAACAGGGCGGCCGCAGCGGCAACCGTGTCTACCGTCGTCCAGATCAGGATGGACCCAAACGCGGTCAGACTGGGCATCGTCAGTCCAAAGCGACCTAGGCGCAGCACCGGATGCACAAAGGCCGCGCCAATTGCCACGGGCAGCGCCAGCACGACTGCAAGGGCGGGCCAAAAGGTAAAGCCCGGTGCGTTGAACGACAGGCATGCCACCGCGGTGACGCCCAACAGGGCCGCCATAAAGCTGAGGGAGACAAAGGCAGACAAGCGCAACGCCATGCCCATCGAAATTCCGGGAAGCATGCGCCAACGCACCAATGCGCCGCTGATCACGCCCAGGCCCATCGTCTGCGCCAATGCGATGGCTATCGTCCCCGACATCATGGCTTGCCGGGCCGGAACACCAGTCTGGAAATGTCGATGCGCCACGGCGTCATAGCGCCCGACGGCCAAAAAACTGACCACGCTGCACAAGGCAGCAAGGCCTATCGAGGCCGGATGCAAGCCGCGCAATTCGACCAAAACGTCGCGCCAGAAGGCCGGTGTGATCTGAGCCAACACCAGCCAGATGCACAGGGTGCCGATCGCCAGCGACGTGACCAGATGCACAATGCGCGCCCGGTGACGCGCCAATCGTTTCATCATTGTTTCCCCCGGCCCAACT
>JBFGFW010000057.1:0-9226 GCA_041579395.1 Sulfitobacter sp. | reverse complement strand
CGCAGCGGCTTGATCCGCAGCAGCTTGATCCGCAGCGGCCTGATCCGCAGCAGCTTGATCCGCAGCGGCCTGATCCGCAGCGGCTTGGTCGGCAGCGGCTTGGTCGGCAGCGGCTTGGTCTGCGGCGGCTTGGTCTGCGGCGGCTTGATCTGCGGCAGCTTTCGCTTCGGCGTCCGCACGAATTTGATCTTCAATCGCAGCTTGTTCGGCCGCGGCAGCTTCTGCATCAGCAGCAGCCTGAGCCTGCTCTGCGGCCTGCGCGTCAGCGGCGGCCTGCGCTTGCTCGGCGTCGGATGCGGCCTGTGCTTCGGCAGCGGCAACGGCGTCAGCCGCGGCTTGGGTTTCTGCAGCTGCGGCATCGGCAGCAGCTTGGGCTGCGGCGGCAGCCAACTCGGCAGCGGCTGCATCACTTTCGGCGGTCGCCTCAGTGCCTGCCGCCGTCAACGCAAGCGACAATGCCCCACTGGATTGCAGCGACATTAGCTGGTCAGCATCTGCGACGACCATACCGTCAGGCAAAGCGCAGGGAAATGCGATCTGCGCGCCTTCGGCCATACATGGCTCTGGCGTGGTTTGTGCGAATCCGCCCGCTGGCAATGCCAAGGCCACGCACATAGTCAAGGATGTTGTCGATTTCAGTACTCTATACATTCTCATTCCTCACGGATTTTATGGGGCGCCGTTCGGGCAGCGTTATCACCTTAACCCCGATGCGGCACTCTGTGTTCCAGCCCGATCCGAATAATAGCAAAAAGCCGCCGTTGGTCTCCCAAGGGCGGCTTTTCAGCTCGATATGATCGCCTGCAGGATCAGGCCAAAGCCGCGACAGCCCGCTTGGTCATCACCCCTACAAGATGGGCCCGATAATTGCCCGACCCGTGCAAATCGCTGATCATGCCGCTGCCTTCGACCTTCAGCCCCTCCAGGGCACCCGTGCCAAAGTTGGACGACAGCGCCGCTTCGGCCTCGGTCCAGCGGAACACACCGTTTTCAGAAGCTCCGGTGACGGCGACGCGTACCCCATCCCCGAACTTCGCCACAAAGACAGCGACCAGCGGGAACCGCGATGCGGGCTGGATGAACTTCTCGTAATGCGCCTTTTCGGGGATCGGGAATTTCACTTCCGTGACAATCTCGCCTTCTTCAAGTGCAGTCGCGAACATGCCCTCAAAGAAATCATCGGCCGCGATTTCGCGGTTGTTCGTCACAACGGTCGCCCCACTTGCCAGCACCGCCGCCGGATAACACGCCGACGGATCGTTGTTGGCCACAGAACCGCCGATGGTGCCGCGATTGCGCACGGCGGGGTCACCGATGCGCGCCGCCAGCCCGGCCAGGGCCGGATACTGCGCCTTGGCCTCCTTGGCGACCGCCGCGTGAACCGTGCCGCCCCCGATGCACATGCGCCCGTCATCGTCCATGCAGATGCCCTGCATCTCTTTGATGCCCTTCAGCGACACCAGCACCGACGGCATGGCCAGCCGCGCCTTCAGCGTCGGGATCAGCGTTTGCCCGCCGCTCATCGGCTGCGCTTCGTCGCGGCTCAGCGCTTTGACCGCATCGGCGATGCTGGTCGGCTTCTCTACGTCGAAATCATACATTTTCTGTCCTTCCGATAGGGGGCAAGATCGACACGATCCACAATCCCCTCTTCATTTTGCCACATAAACTCCGGGGGTGTGGGGGCTGGCCCCCACTCCCGTCCTCTCAATTCAGCCGTTCATCGCCGCCCAAACCCGCGCGGGTGTGACAGGCATGTCGATATGTCCGACATCCTTGCCACCCGACCGCATGGCGTCCAGAACGGCGTTGACCACCGCTGGCGGCGATCCGATCGCCCCGGCCTCGCCACAGCCTTTCACGCCAAGCGGGTTGTGCGTGCACGGCGTCTGGCAGGAATGGTCCACAGTGTAGAACGGCAGATCGCTGGCGCGCGGCATTGCGTAATCCATATAGGACGCGCTGAGCAGTTGGCCGTCGCTGTCATAGGTGCAGTTCTCCATCAGGGCCTGACCGATGCCTTGCGCCAATCCGCCATGCACCTGACCGGTGACGATCATCGGGTTGACGATGTTGCCAAAGCCATCCGCAGCCGAGAACCGCTCGATGGTGACGTGACCTGTTTCAGGGTCCAGTTCCACCTCGCAGGCATAGGCACCAGACGGATAGGTAAAGTTCGACGGATCATAGAACGCCGTCTCTTCCAGACCCGGCTCGATGTCTTCAAGCGGATAGTTGTGCGGCACATAGGCGGCCAGGGTCACATCGCCCCAGGCCACGGATTTATCAGTACCCGCAACGCTGAACGCGCCATCCTTGAGTTCGATATCACCTTCGGACGCTTCCAGAAGATGCGACGCGATCTTTTTCGCCTTGGCGATGATCTTTTCGGTCGCGCGCACCATGGCCGATCCACCCACAGCCAGTGACCGCGAGCCATAGGTGCCCATGCCCATCGGTGTGTTGGCGGTGTCGCCATGCACGATTTCGATCATTTCTTCGGGGATGCCGATCATCTCGGCGATCACCTGCGGAAACGCCGTCTCGTGGCCCTGACCGTGGCTGTGGCTGCCGGTCATCACGACAAGTCCACCGGTCGCATTGACCCGCACCGTGGCGGATTCGTACAAGCCAGCCCGCGCGCCTAGCTGCCCGACAAGGTTTGACGGGGCGATGCCGCAAGCCTCGATATAGCAGTTCACCCCAAAGCCGCGCAGCATGCCCTTGGCTTCGGACGCTTTGCGGCGTGCAGCGAAACCGGCAATGTCGGAAATCTCTTCCAACTTGTCCATGGTCGCCACGTAGTCACCGGTGTCATATTCCACCGCCACAGGCGTGGCATAGGGGAATTCGGTGATGAAGTTCTGGCGGCGCAGGGCGATCGGATCAACGCCCAGTTCATGCGCGCATTTATCCACCAACCGCTCCAGCTGATAGGTCGCTTCGGGGCGGCCGGCGCCGCGGTAGGCATCGACCGGCACCGTGTTGGTGAACACCGCTTTGACATTCACATAGATCAGCGGCGTCTTATAGTTGCCCGCCATCAGCGTGCCATGCAGCCATGTCGGTATCGACGGAGCAAAGGTGGACAGGTACGCGCCCATGTTCGCGTAGGTGTCGGTGCGCAGCGCGGTAAAGTTGTTGTCCTTGTCCAACGCCATTTCGATCTTGGTGACGTGGTCGCGGCCGTGGGCGTCCGACATGAACGCTTCGGACCGGCTGGACGTCCATTTGACCGGCCGGTTGCAGGCCTTGGCAGCAAAGGTACAGAACGCCTCTTCCTGATAGTGAAAGATCTTCGTGCCGAACCCGCCACCCACATCGGGGGCCACGACGCGCAGCTTATGTTCGGGGATGCCTAAAACAAACGCGCCCATCAGCAGGCGGATGACGTGGGGGTTTTGCGACGTGGTGTAAAGCGTGTGATCGCCAGTGCCGCGGGCATAATCGCCAACGGCGACGCGCGGCTCCATCGGGTTGGCAACCAGACGGTTGTTGACCAGTTCCAGCGTGGTGACATGGGCCGCATCCTTGAATGCCTGATCGACGGCACCCTTGTTTTCCTCGACGAAACCCCAGTCATAGCACAGGTTCGAGGTCAGATCGTCATGCACCTTGGGGGCACCGTCCTTAACCGCGTCCTTCATGTTGATGACCGCAGGCAGTTCCGCGATGTCGAGCACGATCGCCTCGGCGGCATCGCGCGCCTGCGCCAGCGTTTCGGCCACGACGGCAGCAATCGGTTCGCCCACGTGGCGCACCTTGCCATGCGCCAGAACCGGGTGGCGCGGTTCTTGCATGACTTCGCCGTGCTTGTCCGTCACCTGCCAGCCGCAGGGGATCGACCCCACCGCCTCAAAATCGGCACCGGTGAAGATCTTGACGACACCGGGCATGCCATCAGCCGCCGATGTGTCGACCGAATTCAACGTGCCATGGGCGATGTCAGAGCGCAGGAAAAACACATAGGCCTGTCCGCGCAGATTGATATCATCGGTATAATTGCCTTCGCCGGTCAAAAACCGGATGTCCTCGCGCCGCTTGCTGCTGGCACCAATTCCGCCATCCTTTGGCATGATAGTTCCTCCCTATGGGGTGCGACATCTGGCGCGCACCGTCGCATTTATCTGTTGTGTCGTTTTATCTTTTGTCTGGCCTCACCCCGTCTGTCCGGGGACGTGCCTAATATCGGGCCCTGCGGTCGTTTTGCCGTCCGCCCCTTTTTGGCGCGGTTCGGCAAGCAGAGTTAAGACTATTCCGCCGCCAACGCGCTGACGTCCTGGCCGGAAGCGGCCATGATCGCCTTGACGATGTTGTGGTAGCCGGTGCAGCGGCAGATGTTGCCGTCCAGATAGTGGCGCACTTCGGCTTCGGTCGGCTTGGGGTTTTCCTTAAGAAGCGCTGTCGCGGACATCACCATGCCGGGGGTGCAAAATCCGCATTGCAGGCCATGGTGATCCTGAAACGCCTGCTGGACCACGTTCAGTGACCCATCCGCGTTGGCAATCGATTCAATTGTCAGCACTTCGGCACCTTCCGCCTCGACCGCCAGCATCGTACAGGCTTTGACCGCCTCGCCGTCGACATGCACGACGCAGGCCCCGCACTGGCTGGTGTCGCACCCGATGTGCGTGCCGGTCAGCCCCAGATTTTCGCGCAGAAACGACGCCAGAAGTGTCCGACCTTCCACGTCGCCTGACGCGGCTTTGCCGTTCACGGTCATTTTGACCTGTGTCATAGTGATCCTCCCTTAGGTATTTTTGTCTCGTTGGGCGGAGTTAAGCACGCCCCCTTCCCATTGAGAACCAAAATTTTTCGTGACCTTCAGAAGATGCAGTTTTTTGTGCGGTTTAGCGTACCATCATCCGCGTCGGGGCTGGGGCCGCGTCGCAATCTCCTTAAGCAGGCCGCCCACGCCCATGCCCGCGATATCGCCAGCGGTGACGTGAATGCCGCAGATGATCCTTGAGAGCACCCAATCTGCACCGTTCAGCGCCGGCGAGCGCGCGCACCCCGGCAACCCGATCACCTGTTGCGTACCAAGATGCCCCAGAAATAACAGATTTCCGGGATCGACCGGCATGCCGAACCGCGCAACCTTCCCGCCCGCCGCGCGCAACGCTGTCGGGGCCACATCGTCGATATCCGACGTGGCCGACCCGGTCAGAATGAGAATCAGCGCGGTCTTTGCCGATGTGATCGCAGCGCACAGCGCGTCGGTCTGGTGCGGGACCATCACCACATCTTTCAGCGTGACGTTCAGTGCGGCCAACCGATCGGCAATCGCCTTTTGCCCCTTGTCGCCCGCGCCCCCGTCGATTTCGGTGATGATCAGCGTAGCATCGGCCAGTTGCGGCATGGCCATCGCGATTGCCCCTTGCCCCGCCGCACAGGCGCGCGCCAGATCGGCCTGATCGACGCCATAAGAGATGATCTTGATCGTGGCCACCATACCGCCCTGCGCCATCTGCTGATACGGCGGCACCGTGGCCAGCGTGATCATCGGATGCACCGCGTTCACCGCCTCGAGTGCGCCCACATCCAACAGCGCCACGCCCGGCCCATCGGCCAGCAGATTTACCCGCCCGGTAAAGGGTTTGGTCTGGGTCAGATGCGGATGATCGGCCAGCAACGTCCGCGCCAACCGCGCGGCGGCGGTGTTTTCGTCTACATCCGTCGCAGCCAGACGCGCGACGGTCACTTCAGCGATCCCGGCATCCAGCAATTGCTGCACATGGGTCGCGGTCAACCGCAGCCCCTTGCGCAGTCGCCCCTTGGGCAGGGCAACGGAATGCGCCAGCAGCGTGTCTGCGGCGTCAGTGGTTGGGACTTTACCGAACTTCACGGCTTTCTCAGCGCTTGAACCATCTGCGCCAGGATCGACACGGCAATCTCGGGCGGGCCGGCGGCACCGATGTCCAGCCCGACGGGCCCGGCGATGCGGTCGATGTCAGCGGCACTGAACCCTGCGTCTGCCAACCGCGCCACACGCGACGCATGGGTGCGCGATGACCCAAGCGCGCCGATATAGAACGCGTCTGATTTCAACGCGATGTGCAGCGCGGGGTCATCCAGTTTCGGGTCATGGGTCAGTAGCACCACGGCGCTGCGGGTATCGACGCCGACCGCCTGCATCGCGGCATCGGGCCAGTCGTTGATCACGCGGGCATCGGGAAAACGCGCTTGCGATCCAAACGCCTCGCGCGGGTCGATCACCACCACGTCGAAGCCCGCAATCTGCGCCATCGGGGCCAGCGCCTGTGCGATATGCACCGCCCCGACCAAAATCAGCCGAAGCGGCGGATTATGGATCGCCACAAAGGTTTCACCGTCTTCCTCGACCCCGGATCGGTCCATCCGAAACCGTGTCTCATAGCCGTCGCGCACCAGCCGCGCGCCGCCGCCACCCAACTGAACCTCGTAGCCGACGGGCTGGCGATCGGCGCGGGCCTTGACCAGATCGCGCAAAATATCGAACGGAATGCCCTTGTCGCCAATCGGTTCGACCAGCACGCGGATCTTGCCCCCGCAGGCCAGCCCCACTGCAAAGGCGTCGCCGTCGCTGACGCCGTATTCCAACAAGCGCGATGTGCCCTCCTCCAGCGCCTCCAGTGCCTCGACGACCACGGCCCCTTCGACACAGCCGCCCGACACCGATCCCTGCATTTCGCCGTCTCCGGAAATCGCCAGTTGTGCGCCCACCCGGCGCGGTGCCGATCCCCAGGTCTCAACGACAGTGGCCAACGCCGCCCCGCGACCCGCCTGCGCCCAGGCATAGGCACGTTCCGGTGCGTCTTCGAAAATATCCATCATCGTGGCCTCCTGACCGTGCGGCGTCCGCGCTTGGTCCTTATGTAGTGCGTGGTCACCCATCGCTCAATCAGATAACTTGCACGCAGCCACGCGCGCCACTACATCTTGGGCAGATATCCCTACACCGGAGCCGCCCTATGCCGATGCAAGCCCGCGAAATCGAAGATTTGCTGCGCGAAACCTTTCCCGATGCGAAAATCACCGTCGAAGGCAATGACGGCGTGCATATGGCCGCGATGGTCATCGATGAAAGTTTTCGGGGCAAGAACCGGGTGCAACAGCAACGCGCCGTCTATGCCGCCCTCAAGGGCAGGATGGACGGATCCAGCGGCGATCTACACGCGCTCGCCCTGACCACCAAAGCGCCGGACTAGTGCCATGAACCTGAGCCTTGTGGTCATCCTAAGCGTCCTGGTGCTGATCGTGGCGGTGCTGCGCGGATTGCAGGCGCTGCGGCACACACGCGGCACCGAACGCGGATCCCCTCCCGGCAAGGGCTATCACGAGATCGAGACAACCTATCACTCCGGCGGTGGCGGGGGCGGACACCAGACCACGTACCGCATCCCTCGCGATCCGCAGGAATACGCCAAACGCTTTATACCAAAGGACAAATCCAAATGACCGATGCAACCGCACAAATCCGCGACACCATTACATCCCATGACGTGGTGCTGTTCATGAAGGGTACGAAATCCATGCCGCAATGCGGGTTCTCCTCTCGTGTGGCGGGGGTGCTGAACTATATGGGTGTCGAATTCACCGATGTGAACGTGCTGGCGGACGAAGCCGTGCGTCAGGGGATCAAGGAATTCTCTGACTGGCCGACAATCCCGCAGCTTTACGTCAAGGGCGAATTTGTCGGCGGCTGCGACATCATCACGGAAATGACTCTGTCGGGTGAATTGGACACGCTGTTCACGCAAAGCGGCGTCAGCTTTGACCAAGACGCAGCAGACAAGATCCGCGAAGCCAACGGGTAAATCGCGCCCATTTTATCGACAATTGGGTCGACCTGCGGGTCGGCCCTTTTTCATGCGCGCAGACTACCTTGGCTCGATCCCGATTTATCACCTGAACATAAGCAGTTGCACTGTGAACGCCACGATTGATGCGGCAAAAATAATTCTGCGAAAGGGCCTTGTGGCGTCGTCTGCGTCACCCAATCTTGACCGCAGGCGCATCACACGCCGTTGGGGACCATTTTGGATTACGTATTTGTTGCCAGCGGCTTGTTGCTTCTGTTCTTTGGTGGCGAAGCCTTGGTGCGGGGCAGTGTCGGCTTGGCCCTGCGGATGGCTCTGTCGCCGCTGCTGATCGGGCTAACGGTTGTGGGGTTTGGCACCTCAACCCCTGAGTTGTTGGTATCGGTCGATGCGGCCCTGCGCGGGGTGCCGGATATTGCGGTCGGCAACATCGTCGGGTCCAACATCGCCAACATCTTGCTTATTCTAGGCGTCACGGCGTTTGTGTGTCCGATCACCGTGTCCGGGGCGACGCTGCGCCGGGACACTGCCGTGATGGTAGTGGGTGCGCTGGCATTGCTTCCGATGTTCTGGCTTGGCGGGATCGGTCGGATTTCGGGTGCCTTGCTGCTGGTTGGGCTGGTGGCTTATCTGAGCCTGGCATATGTGCAGGCCAAGAGCACGGCAAACGGCGACGATCTGCAAGCCCCCCGGATGTCCGCCTGGATGTCGGCGATCTGGGTGGGTGTCGGGCTTGTCGCGCTGATGACCGGCGCGCGTTTTCTGGTCGACGGATCGGTGTCAATCGCGCGGGGGGTCGGCGTGTCAGAGGCGTTCATCGGCCTGACAATCGTTGCAGTTGGCACGTCCCTGCCCGAGCTTTCCACCTCTGTGATCGCCGCGTTCCGCCGCCAGCCCGAGATTGCCATCGGCAACATCGTCGGGTCCAACATCTTTAACACCTTCGGGATTTTGGGTGCGACGTCGCTGATCTTGCCGATCCCGGTGGCCGACCGGTTCGCGCGCTTTGACCTGCCGATCATGATCGTCGTCTCGCTGGTGCTAACGGGTCTTCTGTTGATGCGTCCGGCCCTGGGGCGGAGTGTTGGCGTGCTGCTGCTGGCAGGCTATGCCACCTATGTCTGGTCCGCGCAGGGTTAGCGGACGCGCACGGTTCGCGCGCCACTTGCCCCATATCGATCTGGTTCTGATCGGGCGGCGTCAGCCTGCCGCCTTGTCCTCGATCTCTTGCGCCAGCGCTTCGGCGCGGGCGGCCATTTCGGCCAGACCATCAGTTACCGACTGCGGGATCACCGGCACCTCGATGCGTTCGGGTTCTACCACGACATTGCGCAACCCGGCCAGTTCCGCCTCGCGTTCGCTCTGCTCGCGCTGCCGGCGCTCGTTGCGTGCTTCAAAGCGGCGCCGGGCACGCTCGGCGCGGGCTT
>JBFGFW010000056.1:0-9246 GCA_041579395.1 Sulfitobacter sp. | reverse complement strand
GCCACGCTGAACAACCGGCTGGTGATGACCGGCGAGAAACAATACACCTTTGATCTGGCCAACCGCTTTGCCGGCGAAGTGCAGTCGACAGTGACATTCGGGTTCAACTCATCCCAGCTTGATGGCACCGCGCAGGCGATCTTGCGTCAGCAGGCCAGCTGGATCCGTCAGTTCCCCGAAGTGCGCTTTCGCGTCTATGGGCACACGGATGCCGTTGGATCGAACCGCTACAACAAGGCATTGGGACTGCGCCGCGCCCGCGCAGTTGTCGGCTATCTCGCTACGCAGGGAATCAGCACCAGCCGTCTGGAAGCCGTTGTTTCCTTTGGAGAAACCCAGCCTTTGGTCGTGACTCAGGGCCGCGAACGCGCCAACCGGCGCACCGTGACCGAGGTTAGCGGATTTGTCGGCCGCCACCCGACCGTGCTGGATGGCAAATACGCGCAGATTATCTATCGCGATTATGTCGCCAGCGCCGTGCCCCCCACGCAGCTGACGACCAGCCTGGCGACCACGGCGTCTGAATAATCATTACTTTACAATGGGTTTGGGCCTGATTGGGAAACAATTCCCGGTCAGGCCCTTGGTTCATAATCCCTTACGATTTGCCCTGATCGTTTCAAAAGACCAAACAATAGAAACTTTTTAGCCCCAATCTCGCCCCAGTTAGCTGGGATATTCTCTGCAATAGGACAATTGCGTCTGGCCAGAATGGTAAGGCGCGGGTTGCCGCAGGGATGACGATTGGGGGTATCCTGCCCAGTCTGACCTTTGCCCGACCCAGGTAGTAGAGGAAAAGAAGGCTATGAGCAGCAGTATGCCACAGATTGAAGCGCCCCAGATCGTTGCCTGCACCGTCAGCCGTGACGTGCAGAATTTTGACCTGCTGATAGAAGACATGGAAGATGCGCTTGGCGAAAGCTGGGGCGACCTTGGCTATGCCGAAGCGCTGGCATTTTTCGGTCAGCCCGAAGCGCAGGCGCTTGAATTCATCTCGTTGGCGCTTGACGTCGAAGATGAGGAAAACCTGGTTCTGATGGGTGAGATCATCACTCAGGCCAAGGCGCGCAACATCAAGGTCATTCTGATTGCCGAAGATATGAGCCCCGCGTCGCTGCATTCATTGTTGCGTCAAGGTGCCGACGAATTTGTGCCCTATCCCTTGCCAGAAGGTGAACTGGGTGCCGCCATTCAACGCGTGCGCGCAGGCCCGGCAGATATTCCTGAACCCGCCGCCAAGGCTCCGTCGCTCAAGCCCGGTGCCGCCAAGGATGGTGCGCTGATTGTGGTGCACGGTTTGGGCGGGGGCACAGGTGCCACCACCATGGCGGTAAACCTTGCCTGGGAACTGGCTAGCGTCGACAAAAAGAACCCGCCCAAAGTCTGTTTGCTGGATCTGGATCTGCAGTTTGGTGCAGTCGCGACATTCCTGGATCTTCCCCGGCGCGAAGTCGTCTATGACATGCTGTCGGAAACCGAAAGCATGGATGACGAAATCTTTGGGCAGGCGCTGCTTACCTATGAGGATCGGCTGCAGGTTCTTACCGCGCCCGCCGAAATGCTGCCGTTGGACCTGATCAATTCGGAAGACGTGAACCGCATTCTGGATATCGCGCGCAACCAGTTTGATTACGTGGTGGTCGACATGCCCTCGACGCTGGTGCAGTGGTCCGAAGCGGTGCTGAGCAATGCGCATGTCTATTTCGCCATGCTGGAATTGGATATGCGCTGTGCCCAGAACACACTGCGCTTCAAGCGGGCGCTTCAATCCGAAGAGCTGCCCGTCGAAAAGCTGCGCTATGTGCTGAACCGCGCGCCCAAATTCACTGATCTGAACGCCAAAAGCCGGGTCAAGCGGATGGCCGAAAGCCTGGGAATTTCGATTGATGTGCAACTGCCCGATGGCGGCAAGCCCATCACACAGGCCAACGATCACGGCACGACACTGGCCAATTCCGCCCCCAAAAACCCCCTTCGTCGCGAGATTGCAAAACTCGCCGCGTCCATTCACGACCTTAAAGCCGAAGAAGCCAGAGCGGCATAACGGCCCTAGCGCAAGCTAAATCAGAAAGTGTGATCAGATGTTCTCGAAATACAAGAAGCAAGGTGATGCGCCGGCATCCAAAAAGACCGAGACTGCTAAGGTCACGCCGATCAAGCAGGTTGAACCTGACAGTGCCAAGCCAGCTTCGATGCGCCGCGCGTCGCAGCCAGCGACGGTTGCACCGTTGGACAAAGACCTGAAGCGCAAGCAGCGCATGAGCGACATCAAGCTGGAACTGCACCGCGCGTTGCTGGACAACCTGAACCTTGCGGCCCTTGAACACGCCACCGAACAAGACCTGCGTACCGAAATCAACGAGATTTCCAGCGAAATTCTGGCCGAGAAATCCATCGTGTTGAACCGCGAAGACCGGGTACAGTTAAACTCTGAACTCTACGACGAAGTGACCGGTCTAGGCCCGCTCGAGACATTGCTGAAAGACGACACCGTCAACGATATTCTGGTCAACGGCCCGCAACAGATCTTTGTCGAACGTGCCGGTAAACTGCAACTGACGGATGTGACTTTCAAAGACGAAAAGCACCTGCTGCGGATCATCGACAAGATTGTGTCGGCCGTGGGTCGCCGTGTCGATGAAAGCAACCCTTACGTCGATGCCCGCCTGAAAGATGGGTCCCGGTTCAACGCCATGGTGCCCCCGATCGCGGTCGACGGCAGCCTCGTGTCCATTCGCAAGTTCAAAAAGGACAAGCTGGGCATCGATGATCTGGTGTCGTTCGGCGCGTTCTCCGAAGAAATGGCGGCGTACTTGCAGGCCGCCGTTGCGACACGTCTGAACATCATCGTGTCGGGCGGTACAGGTTCCGGTAAGACGACGACGCTGAACGCGCTGTCGTCCTTTATCGACAATGACGAACGTATTCTGACCATCGAAGACACCGCCGAACTTCAGCTGCAACAAACCCATGTGGGCCGGATGGAAAGCCGCCCGCCCAACGTGGAAGGCAAAGGCGAAGTCAGCCCGCGCGATTGTCTGAAAAACGCCCTGCGGATGCGTCCAGACCGGATTATCGTGGGTGAAACCCGTGGCGAAGAAGTGATCGACATGCTGCAGGCCATGAACACTGGCCACGATGGATCAATGACCACGATCCACGCCAACTCGGCCCGTGATGGCGTCAGCCGTCTGGAAAACATGATCGCCATGGCCGGTATCGAAATGCCTTTGAAAGCGGTCCGGTCACAGATCTCGTCGGCGGTCAACCTGATCGTGCAGGCGTCGCGCCTTCAGGATGGTTCGCGCAGAATGACATCGATCACCGAAATCACCGGCATGGAAGGTGATGTTATCTCGATGCAGGAAATCTTTCGCTATCAGCGTGTTGGCCTGACGCCCGAGAACAAGATCATCGGACATTTCACCGCGACCGGCGTGCGCAGCCACTTCTCCGAGCGTTTCCGGATGTGGGGCTATGACCTGCCTTCGTCCATCTATGACCCCATCGCGGCCCAATAAGGAGCACGGAACATGAGCGCTGAACCAATTATCTACGGGCTGATCTTCATCGGGGTGCTGGTGCTGGTCGAGGGCTTGTATCTGGTCGCTTTCGGCAAGTCGATCAGCCTGAACAGCCGCGTCAACCGGCGTCTTGAAATGCTGGAAAAAGGCACCCGCCGCGAAGAGGTGCTGGATAAGCTGCGCAAGGAAATGCAGCAGCACATGGATAACAAATCCATCCCGATCTATTCGATGCTGGCTGAAAAGGCGCAAAAGGCGGCCATCGCATTTTCGCCCAAGCAGCTGATGATGCTGATGGGCGGCCTGTCGGTTGTGGCGTTTCTGGGGCTGACCATTGGCACCGGCACTGAACCCGCCATCCGGGCGCTGATTTCGGTCGGAATAGGGATTGGCGCGGTCTATTTCTGGATTTCGTCCAAGGCCAAGAAACGCATGAACATGATCGCAGAGCAATTGCCCGACGCGGTTGAACTGATGGTCCGATCGCTCCGGGTCGGACACCCGTTCTCAAACGCGATTTCAATCGTTTCCAAGGAAATCAAGGATCCCCTTGCCTCTGAATTCGGTTTGATCGCGGACGAAACGGCCTATGGTCGTGACATCGGCGAGGCGCTCAAGGAACTGGCAGAGCGGCTGGATATGCAGGATTTACGGTTTCTGGCCGTCGCCGTGACGATCCAACAGCAATCGGGCGGTAACCTTGCTGAAATCCTGGCCGGTCTGGCCAAGGTGATCCGAGCACGCTTTCGTCTGTTCCGGCGCGTCAATGCCATCACCGCCGAGGCCAAGTGGTCCGGCAAGTTCCTGTCAGCCTTTCCAATTGTCGCGCTGATTGTGATCAAACTGGGCGATCCGCACTATTACGACGAGGTGATGACCCACGAGTTGTTCATTCCCGGCTGTATCGCCGTGGTTCTGTTTCTGTCCGCCAACTTGCTGGTTATGCGCAAGTTGACCGACATCAAGGTATAAGGGATTTCACCGTGGCTTTCTTAGATACAATCAATGCAATGATGGGCCCGATCGGCTGGATTGCCCTCTTGGGCGTTCTGGGCATCATGATGATCGGTCTGACCGTCGTTCTGATGATGCGCCAACCAGAGGATCCGTTAAGCAAGTTGAAGCGCAACCAGAACGAACCCGCGCCGCGCGACACCCAGCAGCGTCTGCGTCAGTCTGACCGCAACGAGCAACTACAAAAATTCGCCAAGTTTCTCGAACCGGAAAACGTCGACGAACTTAGCGCCAAGCAACTGATGCTGCGGCAGGCCGGCTATAGCTCGCGGGATGCGGTGCGGTTCTTTCACTTTGCCCAGATGGCGCTTGGCATTATTGGCCTTGTCATCGGTGTGGTCTATGTCAATTTCCTGGGCGGTGGCGAAGGTCTGTCCACGCAAAAGATGATGATGTACACCGTCGGCCCCGGCGGCATCGGCTATTACCTGCCAAAATACTGGATCACAAAGCGGGTCGAGGCGCGCCGCGAGCAGATCACCCGTGGTTTCCCCGACGCGCTGGATATGATGCTGGTCTGCGTCGAGGCCGGTCAATCGATGGACCAGTGTATCGTGCGCGTGGCGCGTGAATTGCGGGCATCCTATCCTGCCCTCGCAGAAGAATTCGAAGTTGTCGCCTATGAAATGAAGGCCGGCAAGGACAAGGTCGGCGTTCTGAATGACATGGGCGAGCGGTGCGGCGTGCAAGACGTGTCATCCTTTGTCACTGTGCTTGTGCAATCCGCGGCCTTTGGTACCTCAATTTCCGATGCACTGCGTGTCTATGCGGAAGAAATGCGCGATAAACGTGTGATGCGCGCCGAAGAAGCCGCAAATAAGTTGCCAACCAAGATGACCCTTGCCACTATGATGCTGACAGTCCCACCGTTGCTAATCATTCTGGTAGCACCTTCGGTCATGGGCATCGCAAAGTTGAGTCAGGGACCAAGATGATCCAGCGCCAAAGTTGCAAACGAATTATGACGTTTGCACTTTGTCTGACATTTTACACCGGTTTGACCGCCTGTTCCCAGGGCGGTTTTTCCGCGTTTAACACCTCGTCCACCGATAACGGACCTTTCGCACCGGGCGTAAACCAACGCAAAGACGCGGAACATGGGGTGGAAGTGGCCCATCGCCTGATGCAGGCGGGGGAATACGAACTAGCGATCCGTGCGTTCAACCGAACGGCACTCGTTACGGGGCTTGATGCAGAAATTCTGTCCGGGCTAGGCAGTGCGAACCTTGGGCTCGGACGCCTCGGCCAAGCCGAGCAGTTGTTGCGCAGCGCCGTCAAGGCTGACGATACACGTCCCGAAGTCTGGAACAATCTTGGCATTGTGTTGATGGAACGCGGCAAGTTGGCCGAAGCGCAGCTGACTTTTCGCAAGGCTTATGCCTTGGATAATGGCGAAAGTGACGCAATCCGTGACAATTTGCGCTTAGCGCTCGCAAAATCTGAAAATTCTGTTACGGATGATATAGAAGAAGGCAATTATAAATTGGTGCGGCGCGGAACGGGGGACTACCTTATCCGGCCAGCGACATGACCGAGGCAGAGCAGTAAAAGGACGCAAAAAATGCGCCACCCCATTCTTATGGTCGCCTGTATTGCAGGTATCGTCGCAGTGTCAGGCTGTGGTGAAAAAACAGGAGAGGACACCGTTTCACGTGCATTTCAAGACGTGAACGTGGTTGATGAATCCAATCTTGGTGATGTCATGCTGACCGTGGCCGACCCCAACGAAGCGGTTAATTATTTCGCCCGCACAGCCAAGGCAAGCCCCGAACGCATCGACGTCCAGCGTGGGTTGGCCAAATCGCTGATCCGCGCCAAGCGCAACCAGGAAGGCGCTGCCGTCTGGGCGAAAGTTATCGAACTCGAGGAAGCAACACCCGACGACCGCATCGATTATGCGGACGCGCTGATCCGGGCTGGCGATTGGGCCAAAGCCGAAGCCATGCTTGATTCCGTGCCACCCACCCACGAAACCTATAACCGCTACCGACTCGAGGCCATTGTCGCCGACAGCAAGCAGGAATGGGAAAAAGCCGACAGCTTTTACGAGGTCGCCATCGGCCTGACCACCACCCCTGCATCCGTGATGAACAACTGGGGTTATTCAAAGCTGACGCGGGGCGAGTACAAAGCCGCAGAGCGGCTGTTCGGCGAGGCGATCCGGCAAGACCCGGCATTGTTCACTGCCAAGAACAACCTGATCCTGGCCCGCGGTGCGCAACGTGACTATACCCTGCCCCCGATCGAGATGAGCCAGACAGAGCGTGCACAGCTTTTGCACACCCTTGCCTTGTCAGCGATCAAAAAGGGCGATGTGGAAACCGGCAAGGGCCTGCTGCGCGACGCGATCAGCACGCACCCCCAGCATTTCGAGGCCGCTGTCAGATCTCTTCGTGCGCTGGAAGCCACTGGCTGACCGGGGATGTCGATTACAGTCCATGCCGCACTTTGGTTCCTGCCTTTCGTTCTGCCCCTGTGCCTTTACACCGCCTATACCGACATGGCTTCCATGCGGATCACCAACCCCACGGTGATCCTGCTTGCTGCGGTCTTTGTGGTGATCGGACCGATCGCGCTGCCGTTTGACACCTATTTGTGGCATCTGCTGGCCATGGCAATCGCGCTGGTTATCGGCATCCTTCTGAATGCGGCGGGTGCCATGGGTGCCGGTGATGCCAAATTCATCGCCGCTGCCACCCCTTTCATCGCCTTGGGCGATTTGCGTCTGATGATGGCACTTTTCATGGCGACGTTGCTGGCCGCTGCCGTAACCCACCGCGCGGCCAAGTATACCCCGATCCGCAAACTGGCCCCCCACTGGACCAGCTGGGACCAAGGCAACAAGTTTCCGATGGGGCTGGCGCTTGGCACCGCCCTTGCCTTTTATTTGATCCTTGGTGCGCTGTTCGGGGCCTGAATTACGCCATATTCCGCGATTACTTTGGGCGTTGAACTGCTTTTATCCGACCCAAAGGGCCCATCATCCATGAATATGCAAACCTCTGCCGTCATGGCACCGCCGCCGCCACGCACCATCGAGGACATGAAGTTGCCCGTGGTGATGATGCGCGACATCCTGATCAAGACGATGTTTCGCAAAAATGTCGACATGGTTACGGATGTGGCCCGCGCCATTTGTCTGCCCATCCAGGTCACCCAGGAACTGATCGACATGGCCCGCGAACAGCGCCTGATCGAAGCAACGGGGACGCTGAACGCAAACAGCGGCAACGAAATGGGCTATCAGCTGACCGATGCGGGCAAAGCGCGCGCCTTGGATGCGTTGGCGCAATCTGAATATTTCGGCGCGATGCCGGTCCCGCTTGAGGTCTACCGCGAACAGGTCAAGCGCCAATCGGTGCGCAACATGCAGATCACCCGCGCCCAATTGGAAGGGTCGATGGGGCATCTGGTGCTGCCCGATGAACTGATCGGAAATCTAGGCCCAGCGGTGTCCGCAGGCCGTTCGATCCTGATGTACGGCCCCCCCGGCAACGGTAAATCAAGCATCTCGAACGGAATCCGCGATGCGCTTGGCGATAAGATCTATGTGCCCCGCGCCATTGAATACGCGTCTCAGGTGATTACGGTCTATGACCCGATCGTCCATTCCGCCGACGAAGACGAAAGCCAGGATCCGACATCGCTGCGCCGCGTTACCCGCTATGACGGGCGCTATGTGAAATGCGAACGCCCGTCAGTGATTACCGGGGGCGAATTGTCCCTCAGCATGCTTGATCTGGTCTATAACCCGACGGCGCGCACCTATCAGGCCCCGCTGCAGTTGAAATCGACCGGCGGCATCTTCATCGTGGACGATCTGGGCCGTCAGGCGGAATCTCCACAAAGCCTTGTAAACCGCTGGATCGTTCCGCTGGAAGAAAGCAAAGACATCCTTGCCCTGCAGTCAGGCGAAAAATTCGAAGTGCCATTCGACACGCTGGTGATCTTTTCAACCAACTACCACCCCAACGAAATCTTCGACCAAGCTGCCCTGCGCCGGATTTTCTTCAAGATCAAGATCGACGGGCCCAATCAAAAGAACTTCCTCAAGATTTTCGCCATGGTTGCGAAAAAGCGCAAGATGCCGTTGGACGAAGGAACGCTGATCCATCTGTTGAAAAACAAGTACCCCACCATCGACAACACCTTCGCCAACTATCAGCCGATCTTCCTGATCGATCAGATGATCGCAATTTGCGACTTCGAAGGGATGCCTTATCAGATGTCCCCAGCATTGATCGACCGTGCTTGGGCGAACATGTTCGTCAAGGACGAGGTGATCGTAAAGTGATCTCCAGGTGATCGCCACATGATCGTCGTTGCCGGGTGTGGCCGCATGGGGCGTCCCATGCTGGCCGCTCTGCGCCGCGCCGGTCTGGACGCACTTGGCTTCGATGTCCTTGCCATGGACGATCCGTACATCGGCACAGACGCCGAGGTGCTGAAGCCAAAAGTGGCTACCCTGCTCAGCGTTGTGCGCGACATCGCGCAGACTGATGAGCTTTTGTTCGACGTTCAGCGATTTGCACAATCTCCTGCCCTGCAACGCATCGTGATCTGCTCCACCCTCAGCCCGCGATATACCCGTCGGCTGCGCGCTCGTGTGCC
Source organism: Sulfitobacter sp. (assembly GCA_041579395.1). Classification (GTDB taxonomy): domain Bacteria; phylum Pseudomonadota; class Alphaproteobacteria; order Rhodobacterales; family Rhodobacteraceae; genus Sulfitobacter. The sequence continues at coordinate 97 of JBFGFW010000056.1, read as the reverse complement.
GGACCATATTGCCCTCATAGATGCGCCGATGTCCGGTGCCCAGATCGCCGCCGAAACCGCAAGCCTCAGCTTCATCCTCGGCGGCAACGGCACCGAT
>JBFGFW010000055.1:0-9255 GCA_041579395.1 Sulfitobacter sp. | reverse complement strand
GGGCACGCGGGTCAGACGTTCTGTGCGGTCAAACAAATCCGCCATATGGGGGGGCAATGGCGGGCGAATGCCGGTGGCTGCCTCAACAGCATCGGGAAATTTTGCAGGATGCGCAGTGGCCAGCGTAATCATCGGCGTTGCCGGATCGCGCATGGATTGGGCCACGCGGACACCGACGGCCGAATGCGGGCACAAAAGTTCGCCGGTGTCTGTATGGAATTCCCGTATCGTGGCGCTGGTTTCGTCTTCGGACACGCGCCCGGATTTATACGTATCTTGCAGGATGCGCAGGGCATTGTCGCCCACATCAAAACCGCCAGCTGTCAGTTCCGTCATCAATCCGTTGATCGCGTCACTGTCCTGACCATAGGCGAAATACAAGGCACGTTCGAAATTCGAACTGACCTGAATGTCCATCGACGGGCTGATCGAGGCGTGCACTTCGCCCTTGTGGTATGCACCCGTGGTCAGGCAACGGTGCAGGATGTCATTCTGGTTTGTGGCCACGATCAGATCGGCAATTGGCAGCCCCATTTGACGCGCGATGTAGCCCGCAAAGATATCGCCGAAATTGCCAGTGGGCACGGTAAAGCTGACCTTGCGGTCCAAAGCCCCCATACTGAGGCCCGCAGTGAAATAGTACACAACCTGCGCCAGCACACGGCCCCAATTGATACTGTTCACGCCTGCAAGTTGCACCCCGTCGCGGAACGCATGGTCGTTGAACATATCCTTGAGCCGCGCCTGACAGTCGTCGAAATCACCGTCCAGCGCCAGCGCGTGTACATTGCTTTCGGTGGGGGTGGTCATCTGGCGGCGCTGCACCTCTGACACACGACCGTGCGGATACAGTATAAAGACATCGACATTGTCCAAGCCGCGAAACGCCTCGATCGCGGCAGACCCGGTATCGCCGGAAGTCGCGCCGACGATGGTGACCCGTTGGCCCTTGCGCGACAGCACCGCCTGAAACATGTGTCCGATCAGCTGCATAGCGAAATCTTTGAACGCCAGCGTCGGGCCGTGGAACAGCTCAAGCAGGAAATGGCCCTGATCAAGCTGCACAAGGGGCGCGCGCACGGTGTGGTTGAACCCGGCATAGGCCTTGGCAATCAACGACTTGAATTCGGCGTCGGTAAAAGTGTCGCCGATGAAGGGCCGCATAACTTTGAACGCGACCCCCTCGTAGGACATCGTGGCCATTTCGGTCAGATCGGCATGGGTCAGCTCCGGGATCGATTCGGGCACGTACAAGCCACCGTCGCGGGCAAGGCCGGTCAGCAGCGCCTCTTCGAAATTCAAGACAGGGGCAGTTCCACGGGTAGAGACGTAGCGCATAAGAAAGGTCAGCTTTCGGCGTTGGGTGCGCGGCGTCGGCGCAGGAAGAACAGGCTCATGCCTAGCCAGATGGCGGCAAGAGAGAACCAGGTGATGGCATATTGCAAGTGATCATTGGGAATCCGCGCTGTATCGACGGGCAGCGGCGTGATAGCGGCGGCATCCGGCTTGCTGCTGCGGACGACAAGCAGAATAGGCAAGGTTTCCAGCGCGGCCGCCATCGCGGGCACATCGCGGGAGAACCAGATATTGGCGTCCAGATCGGCGGCGGGGGTAAAGCCGTCGGTTTCCTGGGGCCATTGCAGGTTGCCGGTGACGGTGACGGGGCCCGGCATGCGCGCGGCGTCCTTGTCGGTGGCGCGGGCGAATCCGCGGTCCACCATGATTTGGCGGCCATCGGCCAGCAGCATTGGGGCAATGATGCGGTAGCCTGCGCCTATGTCCTTTTGCGACACCAGTACGTGAATTTCAGCAGCACCCAGAACCCCGGTGGCAGTCACTGGCAGATAGGCGTCGGTCCGCGCGTCAACATTTTTTGGCAAGGCGACCGGGGCCGCTGAAATCCGCGCGTTGATGTCTGCGATGATCGCCTCTTTCCAGGCAAGGCGCTGCACCTGCCAGACGCCAAGCGCAATCAGGATGGCAGCACCTCCAAGACCGATAATCAGCAGGAATAGCGTTCGGCGCATAAAATTCTCTTGAGGTTGGTCCGCGACGGAGTGACGCCACTGCAAAAGCGCGCAAGGTCCCCCTCGCGCGCCCGTTGCTTTTAGTGATTGCGTGCCGGTTTGCAAGCAGTCGGGATGCTAGATGCCCCACATGTAGACGGCGAAAAACAGGAACAGCCACACCACGTCAACAAAGTGCCAGTACCACGCGGCGGCCTCGAACCCGACGTGCTGTTCCGGGGTGAAGTGACCCTTGATCGCCCGCACCAGACAGACCGTTAGAAAGATCGTTCCGATAATCACGTGAAAGCCATGAAAACCCGTTGCCATAAAGAAGCTTGAGAAGAACAGGTCACCACCGAAGGTCCAGTCATCGTGGACCAGCAGTTCATAGTATTCAAAGGCCTGGAAAGCAGTGAACATCAGGCCCAGAACAATCGAAACTGCCAGACCCGTGATCAGATCACGGCGGTTGTTTTCATGCACCAGCGCATGGTGCGCCCATGTCACGGCACATCCGGACAGCAGCAAGATCAGAGTGTTGATCAGCGGCAGGTGGAAGGCGTCAACCGGGATGAGGTCGGGCTGCACGTATTGCGAGCCGGGAAATTCGCTCATCGGATAGAGCGCTTCTTTGAAGAAGGTCCAGAACCACGCGACAAAGAACATCACTTCGGACATGATGAACAGGATGAACCCATACCGCAGGCCGATGCGAACCACCGGTGTGTGATCGCCGATCTTGCTTTCGGCCACGACCTCGGACCACCAGCCAAACATGCAGTACAGCACCATCGCCAAGCCGGCCAAAAAGATGAAGGGCGTGATGTCATGCATCCAGAATACGATCCCGGCGAGCATTGCACATCCACCGATGGCGCTAAGCAGTGGCCATGTAGAGGGCGTAAGAATGTGATAGTCGTGGTTTTTTTCATGGGCCATGCTGTCGTCCCTTACCTTTTTCTTAATTCAGGTTTGTCTGGCTGTCCTGCTCCAAGGCGGCATAGCCGTCGGGCAGATCAATTTCGTAGAACGTATAAGAAAGTGTGATCGTATGTACATACTTACCATCACGATCATTCACGATTTCGGGGTCAACAAAGAAGCTGACGGGCATCTGAACGCGTTCGCCGGGGGCAAGAACCTGTTCGGTGAAACAGAAGCATTCGATCTTTTCAAAAAACGCGCCGGCGGCATAGGGCGTCACATTATACGAAGCCTGCCCGGCGACGGGGTGATCAGTTGGGTTGTACGCCTCGTAGAACGCCAGCCCGGTTTCGCCAATGCGGACTTCCATCTCGTTGACGACCGGCTTGAATTCCCAAGGCATGGTACCGTTCAAGCTGCCGTCAAAGCGCACCTTGATGGTCTGATCAAGAATGTCGCCATCATTGGCGCTGACCTGCCCCGGCGTGCCGCCAAATCCGGTCACGCTGCAAAACCAGTTGTAGAACGGCACAGAGGCCCATGCCAGCCCGCCCATCAGCACAACGACCGACACGGTCTGCGCCACTGTTTTTGCCGGACCGGACAGCGCCATCACTTGCTCTCCTGCGTTTGGATTTCGCCACCGGGCAGGTTGTTGAAGTCAATGTTGGTGATTTTGACAAAGGTCAGCACCATCACCAGCACCACAAATCCGCCCAGCATCAGCCCGATGCCCAGATTACGCCCGCGACGGCGGGTGTGAAGCTCATGCTCTGCTCGAATTGTCATGACCAACCTCCGTATCCGTAGGGCCGCAGGGTCGCCTCGGCCAGAATGGCACCGAAGTGCAAGAAGAGATACCACAGCGACAGCCGGAAGAATTTACGCTCGATCAGGAAATTGTCGGCCTCGCTGTCGACTTCGTCACGTTTCCAGATCCGCACTGCACCGATCAGGAACAAGGCGTTCAGGATCACCGCTGTTGTCAGATAGATCGGTCCGCCAATCGACGTGAACCCGGTGCCGACGGCCAGAATGACCAGCAAGACGGTATAAGCCAAGATGTGGCGGCGCGTTGACGGACGGCCATGGGTCACGGTCAGCATAGGCACCTTGGCGTCGTCGTAATCGTTGCGCATGAACAGCGCCAGCGCCCAGAAATGCGGTGGTGTCCACATGAAGATCAGCGCGAACATCAGCCACGCCTCGACCGAGAAACTGCCGGTCGCGATGATCCAGCCAATCACCGGCGGGAACGCCCCTGCAGCACCGCCAATGACGATGTTCTGCGGCGTCGCGCGCTTGAGCCACATGCTGTAGAAGACGGCGTAAAACAGGATTGTGAACAGCAGCATGCCCGCAGCCAGCAGGTTCGCCGCCAAGCCCAGCATCATCACCGACAGGCCCGACAAAGCGACACCGATCGCAAGCGCTTCGCCCGGCTGAACGCGGCCAGAGGGGATTGGCCGGTTCGCGGTGCGGCGCATGATGGCGTCAATATCCGCGTCCCACCACATATTCAGCGCCCCGGATGCCCCGGCACCGATGGCCACGAACAGGATCGACGCAAAGCCGATGACCGGATGCACGGAATTGGGCGCGGCAAGCATGCCAACGACGGCGGTAAAGACCACCAGTTGCATGACGCGCGGCTTCATCAGGGCAAAGTAGTCGCCCAGTTTCGCCTCGTATTCGCCAGCAGGGCTTGTGCTTGTGTCACTCATACCAGATCCCGCCTGAGAGAAGGCCGGGGCGCAGATCGCGCGCGCCCCGACAGATGACGTTTTGTCTTACTTGGATGCGACGGTCAGCGGCTGTGCGATGCCCGCGTATTCGGCTTTCGCCTTGCCAAGCCAATCGGCGTAGACTTCTTCGGACACGACCTTGACCGTGATCGGCATATAGGCGTGCGCGTTGCCGCAAAGCTCGGAACACTGGCCAAAATAGATGCCTTCTTTTTCAGCGGTGAACCAGGTTTCGGCCAGACGACCAGGAACTGCGTCCTGCTTGACGCCAAAGGCCGGCACCGTCCAGGCATGGATCACGTCAGAACCTGTGATCTGAACCACGATGGTCTTGCCCACGGGGATCACGACGGCGGTGTCCGTCGCCAACAGGAACTGCTGCTCGGTGTAACCCGCGGCTTCCAGCTGTGCGACGACTTCCGGGGTCTTGCGGTTTTCACCACCCAACGCCGGGGCACCGATCATATAGCTGTCAAAGCCGAAACCTTCGTCGACATATTCATAGGACCAGTACCATTGGTTGCCGGTCGCCTTGATGGTCAGATCAGCCTGCGGAATCTCTTGTTGGCGGAACAGGATCGGCAGCGAATAGGCACCGATCAGGACAAGAATTACAATCGGCGCAACCGTCCAGATGATTTCGACAGGGGTATGGTGCGTAAAGGATGCCGCAACCGGGCTCCGCTTTTTGTTGTAGCGAAAGGCGACCCAAAGGATCAGGCCCGTCACGAACAGCGTGATCAAGGTGATGATCACCAGAATCAGATAGTCCAGATCATGGATATCTTGCGCAACGCGGGTCACGGCTGGCTGAAAACCCCATTCGCCGTCCTTTGGCTCACCAATGATTTCAAGCCCTTCGATGCGAAGGTTTTCCTGTGCCCACACGGGTACTGCGGAAAAAGCGGCCATAAGACCCGAAAGAGAGAGAAGATGTTTCATATGTCGTCCTGATCTTGTGACCATTGATAAGCGAAGCTTGGCGCTGGTGGCCCACTGAAGGGTCCTGCCGTTGTAATCTGCACGCTTACAATCATATTCTAGCCTTAAGATAAAGTCTTCTGCTTGCGTCAAACGGACGCGAAGCGAATTTGTGACACTATTCAAGGAACATTTAGATGAGCCAGACGCCCTTTAACCCCTTTCAGGCAACGCTTGACCGGGACACGGCCCTGTCCATGCTGCGCGACGCCGTCGCTGGTGCCGATGACGGAGAGCTGTTTTTCGAGCGGCGTCGCTCGGAGGGGCTGATGTTTGACGACGGCCGGCTGAAGACTGCCAGCTATGACGCATCCGAAGGTTTCGGCCTGCGGGCCGTCCGGGGCGAAGTGGCGGGATACGCGCATTCGTCCGAGATTTCGGAGCCCGCCCTGCGCCGCGCGTCGGAAACCGCGCGGCTGGCCGTTGGGGAGGGCGGCGGCACGTGGGCGGATGCGCCTGTGGCAACGAACCGGCGTCTTTATACCGACGAGGACCCGATTGCCGGGGCCGCTTTTCCTGTAAAAGTCGAAACACTTCGCGAAATCGATGATTTTGCCCGCGGACTTGATGCGCGGGTCGTTCAAGTTTCGGCCTCGATCTCTGCATCCATTCAGGAAATCGAGATTCTGCGCCCCGAAGGTACGTCCGTCCGCGACGTGCGCCCGATGGTGCGGGTCAACGTATCCGTCATCGTTGATCAGAACGGCCGCCGTGAAAGCGGCACAGCCGGGGGCGGTGGCCGTGTCGGACTGGATGGCCTGCTGGTTCCGTCAGACTGGCAGGCCAAGACCCGCGAAGCGCTGCGCATCGCGTGTGTGAACCTTGACGCGGTCCCTGCCCCCGCCGGTGTGATGGACGTGGTCCTGGGCCCGGGCTGGCCCGGCATTCTGCTGCACGAGGCGATCGGCCACGGTTTGGAAGGCGATTTCAACCGCAAGGGATCAAGCGCTTTTGCCGGGCTGATGGGTCAGCAGATCGCGGCCAAAGGGGTCACTGTGCTGGACGATGGTACCATTCCCGATCGGCGCGGGTCGATTTCCGTGGATGACGAAGGCACCCCGTCGGCCAAGAACGTCTTGATCGAAGACGGCGTGTTGGTCGGCTATATGCAAGACCGCCAGAACGCGCGTCTGATGGGCGTGAAATCAACCGGCAACGGGCGCCGCGAATCCTATGCCCACATTCCCATGCCGCGCATGACCAATACGTATATGCTAGGTGGCAACGTGGCACCGGGCGATATCGTGGCGGATCTGAAGGACGGCATCTATGCCGTCGGTTTCGGGGGCGGTCAGGTGGATATCACCAATGGCAAGTTCGTATTTTCCTGCACCGAAGCTTACCGGGTGCAAAACGGCGTCGTCGGGGCACCGGTCAAGGGGGCGACGCTGATCGGTGATGGCGCGACGGCGTTGAAGCAGATCCGCGCAATCGGGAATGATCCGACGCTAGATCCCGGCATGGGAAATTGCGGCAAGGCCGGACAGTGGGTGCCTGTGGGTGTCGGCCAGCCCACACTGATGATCGGCGGGCTGACTGTCGGGGGGGCCGCTACCTAAGTGCGCCGCCGCCAAAAAATGCATCCGGTCCATTTAACAAAAATGGGACGTTCTCTTTTCACGCGTTGTTAACCAGGTCGGCCTATATCTGATTCTGCAACGGACGGAGACGCGGGATGACTGACAAGGACTACAATCCTTCTTCCACTCACCCCCCAATCCCACCCACCTCGGAAGATGAAAGCTTTGCGCGCCTTCGTCTGTTGCGCTCGCGCCGGGTCGGCGTAGCCACGTACAAACGATTGCTGACCGAACATGGCACTGCGCAGAATGCGCTGGCCGCGCTGCCAGAGGTGGCGCGGGCCGCGGGCGTCTTAAATTACCAGATTTGTCCCGAAGGGGTTGTTCATGCCGAACTGCGCGCTGGAAAGGCCGCCGGTGCCCGGCTGATCGGGCAAGGCACTGACGCTTATCCTGTTACCCTGAATGATCTGGAGGATGCGCCACCGTTCCTGTGGGTGATTGGTGACGTCAGTATTTTGAACAAACCGAAGGTGTCACTGGTGGGCGCGCGCAATGCGTCGTCGCTGGGGACGCGCATGGCCAAAGCACTGGCCCATGATCTGGGGGCCGCAGGCTATATCGTGGTTTCGGGGCTGGCGCGCGGTGTCGATGCCGCCGCTCATCTTGCAGCGCTTGGCACCGGCACCATTGCGGTCCAGGCGGGCGGGGTTGATGTGATGTACCCGGCTGAAAACACACAATTGGCCGTTGAAATCGCAAAAACCGGCGCGCGCCTGTCCGAACAACCCATGGGTCTGCAACCGATGGCGCGCCACTTTCCCAGCCGCAACCGGATCATTGCCGGCCTTAGCCATGCAACGATCGTTGTCGAAGCCGCCGCGAAATCGGGCAGTCTGATCACCGCACGCGACGCATTGGATCAGGGCCGCGATGTGCTGGCCGTTCCCGGACACCCCTTCGACGCGCGCGCAGCGGGTTGCAATATGTTGATCCGCGACGGTGCCACGCTGGTGCGCAATGCCGCCGATGTGATCGATGTGCTTGGTGCGACCGCCGCGCATGTGTCCGGTCAGCAGGTTTTCGCACTGGTTGACCGACCCGAGGCGGTGCCTCCAAAACGGTCCTTGCGTGAAACGGCGGCGCTGCACCTGCAAATTCTCTCCCGACTGGGGCCAAGCCCCATCGCGGAAGACCAACTGATCCGCGATCTGCAGTCTGCACCGGCAAAGGTAGCACCGGTACTGGTGGATCTTGAGCTGGAGGGAAAAATTCTGCGCCAACCCGGTGGCCTGGTTTCGCGCGTCAGTTAGTGATGTGGCACAGTCCGCAGACCGCATTGGGGGCCAGCCCCCGTCCCAGATTTCATCTGGGACACCCCCGGGATTTTGAACCATCTGGAATTGGACGCAGGGCGCGATCTGGGTGCGGTGAAAGGCATCTGTAGCCTCGTTTTTGTACAGTATTCGCCCGTTACCAGCCTGCGATCCCGCCGATCAGCGCATTGACAAAACAGTATCGACGCCACATGTGACAGCATAAGCAGAAGTATTTCATTTGAACCAAGGTGCGGAAATTTATGCCAGTCGTTGTCGTCGAATCACCTGCCAAGGCCAAAACGATCAACTCATATCTGGGCAGCAACTATACCGTCCTGGCGTCCTATGGGCACGTTCGTGACCTGCCCCCTAAAGACGGATCGGTTGATCCTGACAACGGGTTTGACATGACATGGGAAGTGGCGGCGGCAAGCAAAAAGCACGTCAAGGCGATTGCCGACGCGCTGAAGGATGACAACGAACTGATCCTCGCAACCGACCCCGACCGCGAAGGCGAAGCGATCAGTTGGCACCTTCAGGAAGCGCTGACTTTGCGCAAGTCCATCAAGAAGGACACGCCCGTCAGCCGTGTGGTCTTTAACGCGATCACCAAATCAGCCGTGACCGAAGCGATGAAAAACCCCCGTCAGGTGGATATGCCATTGGTCGAGGCGTATTTGGCGCGGCGTGCGCTGGATTATCTGGTCGGGTTCAACCTGTCGCCGGTGTTGTGGCGCAAGTTGCCTGGCGCGAAGTC
>JBFGFW010000054.1:0-9307 GCA_041579395.1 Sulfitobacter sp. | reverse complement strand
GCGCTTGCTGAAGTAATCCTCGGAGGTGCGCACGCGGGGGCGTTCCTTGCCCGCCAACGGGTTGTTCTGCGAATGAAACTGTGCGTTTACCCGGCAGTTGTCGCACATCTGGATCATCTTCGCAGCTTCGGACGAGGCAAACATCGCGTGCTTGCCAGCCAGCTTTTCAGTGATCTTTTCGACAGTTGATTTAACCCCGAACAAATTGCCACATTCGATGCAGGCAAACGGTTCTTCTTCGTGCAAGACCACTTGGGTAAATGCCGCATCGGTCAGGTTCAACTGCGGTTTCAGCGTGATCGCGTTTTCGGGGCATATGTTGGCGCAAAGCCCGCATTGCAGGCAGGCATCTTCCTGAAACCGCAATTGTGGCAGATCAGGGTTATCGCCAAGCGCGCCCGACGGACACAGCGAAACACACGACAGGCACAAGGTGCAGGCATCCGTATCGACCAGCACCGCGCCATAGGGTGACGCGTCGGGCAGGTCGATAATCTGCGCGTCAGGTTGCAGAGTCTTACCCGCAAGCCGCGCGATCTGGCGGCGCGTGCCAAGCGGTAAAAGTGTTTCATGCGGGGGCTGGATTTCTTCGATATCCAGCGCCGCCTCCAGCGCATCGGGGTCTTCCAGATCCAGCAGGCGAATCGCCGTTCCGCCGCTGATTGCGCGGGCGATGTCGGCTTGCACTTCGATTACGTCCCGCTCTGTCCGGGGGGCCAGCAAGATATCGACATGGACAAAGCCGCAGCCAAGGGCCGCCAGCATTTCCGCATGGCCAAATCCCGCAAGCGCATCGACGGACAGCGGGATCACATCCACCGGCAACCCCGCGCCGTATCGCGCGAACAGACGTATCATTTCGGCCCCGTGGTCCGCATCATGCACCAACAGGCGCGGTTGTTTGCCGCCCGCTTTGCGGTAGGTGCCTGCTAGCGTGCTCAGACGGCGAAAAAGCGACTCGACGGGTGGCGCGTCGTAAGTGATTGCACCTGACGGGCAGACAGCAGAACAACTGCCACAGCCCGCGCAGATCATCGGATCAATCGCCACATGCTCCCCGGCTGAAGTGATAGCCCCTGTTGGGCACAGATCAAGGCAGTTGGAACAGGCTGGCTGCTCTGCCCGCGAATGCGCGCACAGGCTTTCGGTCAGGCGCACGTACAACGGCTTTTCAAACGTCCCGATCAATTGCGACGCCTGAAAAACGGCATCGGCCACTGCGGGCCGGCTGCCCGGATCGGCGCGCAGATAACCCTCGCGCTTGTGCGGAGCCGGGAACAGCGACGTGTTGCCGGACAGATCAAGGATGATATCGCATTGTGACAGCGCACCGTCGCGCGGTGCCGTGAATTCCGGTGCGCCGCGCCCGCCGGGTACCAGCATCTGCAGCGCATCCAGCGTCAGATTGAACCCCCCAAGCGCACCTGCGGCTTTGCGAATCCGGCCTTTGACGATATCAAAACGCGGGTCGGCAGGCGCATCGCCATCGCCATCGAACAACACCGTGACCGCAAGCGTGTCGGCCAGTTTATCCGCCACATCTAGCGCCAACTCGGCCGGACCAAGCACCAGACATGTCCCCTCAGAAATGACATCAAGCACGCGGGGGGCAGGCGCGGGCAAATGCGCCTCGGCCACTAACGCTGCCATCTTGGGGGCTGCGCTGGCTTTGCCTGCATGCCATCCCGCACGGTCGCGGATGTCGACAAATTCGGGGACGTCGGCCTGAATTTCCTCGGCCAGGTCTTCGAAGCGGCGGCGCTCCTGCTGGCAGGCGATGGTCACGTCGCCCGCCTTGATCGCTTCGGCCGCGATGCCGATCTGATCCGTGCACAGGCAGCGGTGCACCTTGGAACATGTCATGCCCGTCGCATCAGATAGGGTGACTGCGTCAACCGTCTGGCTGCCCAGACAGTCACAAAGCAAAAGTGTCTTTACCATATTCTCCCCCGTGACAGCCGCCTTCCCCTTGGGGACGCTGTCAGCGCTCCGATACCCAAGCTAGTGATGTTCTGCGCCCGCCGCAAACCCCTATTTCATTCCTCGCGGCGCAAAATTAATCACGGTATCGAGAGACAAAATATCCAATCAAAACAGTCGGGAATGCGCTGGGGTTGGTGGCGCGTCGCAGCAAAGAAAAAGTGAACAGAGTTTTGTGAGAAACTTCTTTGATCCGCCGAAAGAATACGGCAGTATACCGTCACGTAACCTTAAACATCATCGGAGTATCAGTGAACGCACTGCTAAATTTAGCGCAATCAATGCCCGTCGGCGTGGTTCTTCGGAAATCACCCGGTGTGACGAAGTGGGCCGAATTTGCCTGGCGTGCGGTCTGCGTTTTGCCCGGTGCTGATCCAGCCGATTGGAAGCTGCTGCGCTCCGAAGGTGGGGTATCGGATTACCACGTCGCGACAGTCCCGCTGACGATCTACCGTTCAGACACCGAAGCGTATGTGCACGGTCTTGCCGCCAATGTACCTTGTCTTTACGTGATTTGCCGCGAAACCCACGACACCGCCAGACCGCTTGAGGTGGTTATGGTCACCGCGTCCCCCTACGAGGCGCAAGATTACAGCGACAACGGCGAAGACATTGTTGAAAAGGTAATGATGACGCCGCAGATCCATGCCTGGATCGCAAGCTATGTTGATGAACATCACGAGGAAGAAGCGTTCGTGAAACGGCGTCGCGACAAGTACCGTGAACACCAGCAGGACGGCATCGGCGATTCGCGCATTTCACAAACAACCGACGTGTACCGTGCGCCGCGGCGCAGTAAAACGGAGCCGGTCCAATGACGCGTCACACCTCATTCTGGGACCGTCGCCGCGCTGCCGTGCGTGCCGAAGCGGACGCTGAAAATCGCGCCGTCCAAGCGCAGGCTTACGATCAAGAACAGGCGGTGCTGGCCGAAAAGACTGACGCCGAACTTCTGGCCGATTTCGATTTGCCGGATCCCGACGGCATGAAGGCGGGCGATGATTTTGCCGCATTTATGGTCCGCGCCGTGCCAGAGCATCTGCGTCGCCGCGCGCTGCGCAAGCTTTGGACATCCGATCCGGTGCTGGCTTGCCTTGATGATCTGGTGGATTACGCCGACGATTACACACAGGCTTCTGCCGTGACCAGTTTTGCCACCAGCTATGAGGTTGGCAAAGGGTTGCGCCGTCACGTTGAAGACGTCGCGCGCAAGGCTGCGGCAGCGCTGGCGCAGGATGACGCGGCACCGGAGACCCCGGTCGAGATGGACTTGCCCGAAACGACGCAGACAGAACCGATCGTTGCGGCCGCAGAACCGAAACCTGCGGATACGGCCCCCACAACCGATGCGACAGACGTGGCCCTTCCGCCGCGCCGCATGGCTTTCGTTTTCGAGGAGCAGACCGCATGAGCGCCGCCGCCGAGACCATCCAAGTCGCAGCTGAAGATCGCCTGCGCGCCGATCTGTACAACTATCTTGGTGTGATGCTGGCGCGCCCCGCAGATCAGATGTTGCTGGATCAGACGGCCGCCCTGTCCGGGGATGAAAGCGATCTGGGCAAGGCCATCAACGGTCTGGCACGTGTTGCCAATGCGGTTACCCCCAAAAAGGTCGAAAGCGAATTCAACGCGCTGTTTATCGGTCTGGGTCGGGGTGAATTGTTGCCGTATGCAAGCTATTACCTGACCGGGTTCCTGAATGAAAAGCCACTGGCCGTTTTGCGCACGGATATGTCCGCGCAGCGGATCAGCCGGGCCCCAAATGTTTTCGAGCCCGAGGATAACATCGCATCATTGATGGAGATGATGGGCGGCATGATTGTCGGACGTTTCGGCACGCCCGCGTCAACTGCGACACAGCGGTCATTTTTCAATAAACACATCGCGCCCTGGGCAGGTCACTTTTACACTGACCTTCAGGGGGCAAAAAATTCGGTCCTGTACGCAGGCGTCGCCGCAGTCGGCTCTGCCTTTATGGACATCGAACGCGAAGCATTTCGCATGACGTCAGGCTAAGGTCTGCAATATTCACGGCGGGTTCGCCCGCGCAACTCAGGAAAGGGGTTTAATCCAATGACCCAGGACACCAAAGGCACCAGCCGCCGCAATTTTCTGAAATTGGCAGGCACGGCAGCACCTGCCGCCGCTGTTGCAGTCGCCACCAGCGGCACATCAGCGGAAGCACAGCCCGTCGATCTTAGCTCGGATACGATACAGGATACGGCGCATACACGCGCCTATTTGGACAGCACCCGCTTTTAAGCCAGAAACCACCGCCGCAGCACGGTCGCAGCGGTGTGAACAAACAGCCCCGGCACGAACCTTCCGTTCAACGCACGCGGGCATCTAGGGAGAAAAACATGCTTCGCAAAAAGACCAACGGGATGGCACGACGGCCTCAGCGGGCCGGCATTCTGTCCGACATCGCAGAAAAATCCGTTGACCGCCGCGCTTTCTTGCGCGGTTCTGGACTGGCCATTGGCGGGCTTGCCGCCATTGCTGCCACTGCCGGGTCTGTCACGCAGGCGTCCGCCGCCTCTGCCGTGAACGGCGCGGTTGAGACGATCAAATCGGTTTGCACCCACTGTTCAGTCGGATGTACCGTGATCGCCGAAGTGTCGAATGGCGTCTGGACCGGTCAGGAACCCGGTTGGGACAGCCCGTTCAACCTGGGTGCGCATTGCGCCAAAGGTGCGTCCGTGCGCGAACACGCCCATGGCGAGCGTCGCCTGAAGTACCCGATGAAAAAGCAGGGCGGGGAATGGATCCGGATCAGCTGGGAACAGGCGATCGAGGAAATCGGCGACAAGATGAACGCGATCCGCGACGAAAGCGGTCCGGATTCGGTCTATTGGCTGGGGTCTGCCAAGCACAGCAATGAACAGGCCTACCTTTTCCGCAAGTTCGCCGCCTATTGGGGTACCAATAACGTCGACCACCAGGCGCGAATTTGTCACTCTACCACGGTTGCTGGCGTTGCGAATACATGGGGCTACGGTGCCATGACCAACAGCTACAACGACATCCACAACAGCAAGGCGATCTTTGTGATCGGCGGCAACCCTGCAGAGGCGCACCCGGTGTCGCTGCTGCACCTGCTGAAAGCCAAGGAACAGAACAACGCGCCGCTGATCGTCTGCGACCCGCGTTTCACACGCACCGCGGCCCATGCCGACGAATTCGTGCGGTTCCGTCCCGGTTCGGACGTTGCACTGGTTTGGGGCATTTTGTGGCACATCTTTGAAAACGGATGGGAAGACAAGGAATTCATCCGCACCCGCGTCTGGGGCATGGATCAGATCCGTGACGAGGTCGCCAAGTGGAACCCCGAAGAAGTAGAACGCGTCACCGGCACGCCCGGCAAGCAGATCGAGCGGGTTGCACGCACGCTGGCAAACAACCGTCCCGGCACAGTGATCTGGTGCATGGGTGGCACGCAGCACACCAACGGCAACAACAACACCCGCGCCTACTGCATCCTGCAGCTTGCCCTTGGCAACATGGGCCAGGCCGGTGGTGGCACGAACATCTTCCGCGGCCACGACAACGTCCAGGGTGCGACGGACCTTGGTGTTCTGGCCGACACGCTGCCGGGCTATTACGGTCTAAGCGCTGGCGCATGGGCACACTGGGCCCGCGTCTGGGAAGAAGATCTCGATTGGCTTAAGGGCCGCTTCTCAGAGGCATCGTTCAACGACACCTCGATGATGAACCTGACCGGTATTCCTGTCAGCCGCTGGATTGACGGTGTACTGGAAGACAAGGAAAACATCGACCAGCCCGACAATACACGGGCGATGGTTCTGTGGGGCCACGCGCCCAACTCGCAAACCCGTCAAAAGGAAATGGTCACCGCGATGGAGAAGCTCGACCTGATGGTCGTGGTCGATCCCTATCCAACCGTCTCTGCCGTCATGCAGGACCGTCAAGATAACTTGTACCTGTTGCCAGCCGCGACCCAGTTCGAGACTCGCGGATCGGTCACGGCGTCCAACCGGTCGCTGCAGTGGCGTGATCAGGTGGTCAAACCGTTGTTTGAAAGCAAGCCTGACCAGACCATCATCAAGATGTTCGCGGACAAGTTCGGCTTTGCCGATCGGATGTTCAAGAACATTGCGATCGACGATGACAACGAGCCCAATGTCGAAGACATTACCCGCGAATTTAACCGCGGCATGTGGACGATCGGCTATACCGGCCAAAGCCCTGAGCGGATGAAGATGCACATGGCCAACCAGCACACCTTTGACCGCACAACGCTGCGCGCCAAGGGTGGACCAGCAGACGGCGATTTCTATGGTCTGCCGTGGCCATCGTGGGGCACGCCCGAGATGAACCACCCCGGCACGGCGAACCTGTATGACATGTCGATGCCAGTGGCCGAAGGTGGCCTGACGTTCCGCGCCCGCTTTGGTGTCGAACGCGACGGTCAAAACCTGCTGGCCGAAGGGGTCTATTCCGTTGGCTCTGAAATTCAGGATGGCTACCCTGAATTTACCGTCGCAATGCTGCGTCAGCTGGGTTGGGACAAGGACCTGACCGAGGATGAAGTGGATGCGATCAACAAGGTCGCCGGCTTCCCCGAGGGTCGTCCACTGACGGCCGCAGATCCCGCCAATGGGAACGATGCCAGCGGCAAGAAGGACAACGAAGTCGGCGAGACGTCGCAGCAAGGGGAAATACCCTCTGACTATGACGACAAGACCGGCGGCGTGAACTGGAAGACCGACCTGTCGGGCGGCATCCAGCGGGTCGCTATCATGCATGGCTGCGCGCCCTTCGGCAACGCCAAGGCCCGCGCAGTGGTCTGGACCTTCCCGGATCCAGTGCCAATCCACCGCGAGCCGCTATATACCAACCGTCGTGATCTGGTGGCCGACTATCCCACCTATGAAGACAAGAAGTTCTGGCGTCTGCCGACCATGTACAAATCCATTCAGGACAACGACTTCTCCAAGGATTATCCAATTATCCTGACATCGGGTCGTCTGGTGGAATACGAGGGTGGCGGCGACGAGACCCGGTCCAACCCCTGGTTGGCCGAGCTTCAACAGGACATGTTCGTCGAGATCAACCCACGCGATGCCAATGATCTGGGCATTCGTGACGGGGCGCAGGTCTGGGTCGAAGGCCCGGAAGGCGGCAAGGTCAAAGTGATGGCCATGGTGACAGAACGTGTGCAAAGCGGTGTGGCCTTCATGCCGTTCCACTTCGGTGGTCATATGGAAGGGGTCGATCTGCGGGAGAGATATCCGGACGGCGCAGACCCCTATGTCTTGGGTGAATCCACCAACACGGCACAGACATATGGCTATGATTCAGTAACTCAGATGCAAGAGACCAAAGCGACCCTCTGCAAAATCTGGACAGCGTAAGGAGACCGATAACATGGCAAGAGCAAAGTTTCTCTGCGACGCCGAACGCTGCATCGAATGCAACGCCTGCGTCACGGCCTGTAAGAACGAACACGAGGTGCCTTGGGGCATCAACCGCCGCAAGGTGGTCACCATACAGGACGGCAGCCCGGGCGAGCGGTCGATTTCGGTCGCGTGTATGCACTGCTCGGACGCGCCCTGCATGGCCGTCTGCCCCGTCGACTGTTTCTATCAGACCGACGACGGTGTGGTCTTGCACTCCAAGGATTTGTGCATCGGTTGCGGATACTGCTTTTACGCCTGCCCATTCGGCGCGCCGCAGTACCCGCAAGCGGGCAACTTTGGATCGCGCGGCAAGATGGACAAATGTACCTTCTGCGCCGGTGGCCCCGAAGAAAACCATTCCGAAGCCGAGTTCCAAAAGTACGGACGCAACCGGATCGCAGAAGGCAAGCTGCCCATCTGCGCCGAAATGTGCTCGACCAAGGCGCTGCTGGCCGGTGATGGCGACGTCGTGTCCGGCATCTACCGCGAGCGTGTCGTTGCGCGCGGTTTTGGTTCCGGCGCATGGGGCTGGGGCACGGCATACGATCGCAAAGGTGGCTAACGCCTGCTGATCAGACCAATGCTTTCTCTGGCCCGCTGGCACATGCTGGCGGGCCATTTTAACTTTATCATGTCGGAGGTCACGATGACGATGCTGCGCATCCTGCTGCCCTTAGTATTTCTTGTCTCCTTTGCCGGCCTGACCGCCGCGCAGTCCACGCCCGGTGACGCATCCATGCGACAGTCAGGCAATCAGACGCTAGAAGACATCCTTGCCCGTCAACGCGGTGAAGACGTGCCATATGGTGCCCAGGTGCCGCTGCCTGAACCGGGCGTTGGCGCATCGATATCCAGCCAGCTTGGCACCCTTGGCGGTGCAAATGATGCGCTGCTTTGGCGCGAAATGCGCGCTGGTGTCGGCACCTCGGTCAACGCCAGCAACAGCGGCCCGGCCGCACGTGTGTTGATGCAGGACAACGGCATGTGGTGGCTGGACTTTCGACAGGGTCCGTTGCTGACTTACGGCGGCGCGTTGCTGGGCATCACCGTTCTTTTGCTGGCGATTTTCTTTCTGATCCGGGGGCGAATCCGTATCGAACATGGCCGCGCAGGCATCACCATTGAACGCTTCAAGTTCATCGAACGCTTTGGTCACTGGCTGATTGCGGGATCGTTTATTTTGCTGGGCATCACCGGACTTATATCGCTGGCGGGCCGTAAACTGCTGATCCCGTTGTTTGGCCGCGAGGATTTTGCGACAGTCGCGTTAGCCGGCAAATGGATTCACAATAACGTCGCCTGGGCCTTCATGCTGGGCCTTGTGATGGTGTTTGTCATGTGGATCGCGCACAACCTGCCCGACCGCACCGACATCAACTGGGTGCTGAAGGGCGGCGGTATATTTGGCAAGGGCCACCCGCCTGCGAAAAAGTTCAATGCCGGTCAAAAGTTGATCTTCTGGGCGGTCATTATCCTGGGCACGTCGATATCCGTATCGGGTCTGTCACTGCTGTTTCCATTCGAAATCAACATGTTTGGCCCCACCTTCGCCAAGTTGAACGATATGGGGCTGCCGCAATTGCTGGGCTTTAGCCCGATCGAGGCATCCCTGTCCCCGCAGGAAGAAATGCAATACGCGCAACTCTGGCATGCCATCGTCAGCTTTGTCCTGATGGCCGTGATCATCGCGCATATCTACATCGGAACGCTGGGCATGGAAGGCGCATTCGAGGCGATGGGCTCGGGCGACGTGGACCTGGAATGGGCCCGCGAACACCACAGCATCTGGGCCGAGGAAGTTGTGGCAGAGCAAGGCAAACCTGTCGCTGGCGCGCATCCTGCCGAATGATATGTGGCGCGCTCTTTGTCTGATACTGGCCTTGGCCAGCCCTGCCCCTGCGCAGGAG
>JBFGFW010000053.1:0-9356 GCA_041579395.1 Sulfitobacter sp. | reverse complement strand
ACCTCGCGCAATTCCTGCGGGTTGCTGCTGGCAAACTCAACAAATTCGAACCCATCGGTACCCGCCGGATTGTCCGGCGTGATCTTTGATTTCTCTGCATCATGCGGAAACGGGCCCATCTTTACCTCCTGAGGTGGCTGATTGTGCGTAGAATAATGGCATAACGATGCTTTTTTTGCGCATATTTGCGGTAACCACTGGAAAAATGCGCGGGAATACCGCATAATTAGTAATTATGATGTGAGAATTCCGCATGGTACTGGATCAAACTGACAGCCGCCTGTTGGCCGCGCTGCAAAAGGACGCCCATCTGACGGCGCAAGAATTGGGAGAGCGACTGCATCTGTCGCCCTCTCAGGCGGGGCGACGGCGTCAAAGGCTGGAGGTCGAGGGGTTTATCCAAGGCTATATCGCCAAGCTGGACCCTGAACGCCTGGGGCTTGCCGTGCAGGGGTTCATCCAGGTCCATCTGGGCACCCACGGGCCCGAGCATTCCGCCAGTTTCGCGCGGCTGCTGGCCACACGTGCCGAGATTGTGAGCGCATGGACAATGACGGGAGATGCGGATTACCTGCTGCGCGTCTATTGTGAGGACTTGCCCAGCCTGAACCGGTTGATCCACGACGTGCTGCTGCCCCACGGGGCTGTCGCAAAAGTCCATAGCCAGATTGTGATGGACCAGTTGAAGCACGACGGGCCCCTGCCCACCTGATGATCCCCGGCCACGAAATTGGGCCCAACGAAAGAATGAATTCATGGAAGGTTTCCTGTTCCAAGCCTCGATCTATCTGGCGGCTGCCGTAATCGCCGTGCCGATTGCGTCAAGGTTGGGTCTTGGCTCTGTTCTGGGCTATCTGGCCGCCGGTATGCTGATCGGCCCGGCCTTGGGGCTGGTCGGGTCGGAAACCAAGGATCTGCAGCATTTCGCGGAATTCGGCGTCGTCATGATGCTGTTCCTGATCGGGCTTGAGCTTGAACCGCGCGCGTTGTGGAACATGCGCCACAAACTTCTGGGGCTTGGCGGACTGCAGGTGGTGATCAGTGCGCTGGCGCTGATGGGCATTGCGATGGCATATAATCAGCCGCTTGGCGTGGCGATTGCCATTGGTCTGACGCTTTCGCTGTCGTCGACCGCAATCGTGCTGCAGACATTGACGGAAAAGGGGTTGATGCAGACTGCAGGCGGGCGGTCGGTGTTCTCTGTCCTGCTGACGCAGGATATCGCGGTGATTCCGATACTGGCATTTCTGCCGCTGCTGGTGGCCAGCCTGCCGGCGAAATTGAACCCAGATGGATCAATCACGGTCGATCCCGAAGAGGCACCCCACGGTGATACCGGAGAAGCGGCACATGGTGCGACCGAAGCGGTCGGACAGGGGGCCGAAACCGCGCAAGCCGCGATTTCACTGGTGCAGGGGCTGCCCGGTTGGGGCATCACCCTGGTCACAATCGGGGCGATTGCCGGTATTATCATCACCGGCGTGTTCTTCACCCGACCGGTGTTCCGCTTTATTCACGCCGCCAACCTGCGCGAGATGTACACGGCGCTGGCGCTGCTGATCGTGGTGGGCATTTCATTCCTGATGATGCTGGTCGGCCTGTCCCCTGCTTTGGGCGCATTTCTGGCCGGGGTGGTTCTGGCCAGCAGCGAATTTCGCCATGAGCTTGAGACCGACCTTGAGCCGTTCAAGGGCCTGCTTCTGGGACTGTTCTTCATCACCGTGGGCGCTGGCATCAACTTTGAACTGTTGCAGTCGGATGTCTTGGTGATCGTCGGAATGGCCCTGCTGGTCATCATCGTGAAGGGGGTGATCCTGTTCGGGCTGGCGAGCATCTTCAACATACGCGGCCGCGACCGGTGGCTATTCGCTTTGGGTCTGGCACAGGCGGGCGAATTCGGCTTCGTGCTGGTCAGCTTTTCCGTCGCCACGGGGGTGATGCCCGGCGACGTCGCCGAAGTGTTGTTGCTGGTGGTGGCATTGTCGATGCTGATCACGCCGTTGCTGTTCATTCTTTATGACCAGATCAGCAAACGCGCCGATTCAAACGCGGGCCCTATCATTCCTGATGAAATCGACGAACAAGGCACCGTGATCATTGCGGGAGTCGGGCGTTTTGGCCAGATCGTCAACCGGCTGGTACAGGCCAGCGGGTTTCGCACCGTCGTGCTGGATCACAACCCAGAAACCATCGCAGTGATGCGGCGCTTTGGCTTCAAGGCGTTTCTGGGCGATCCGACACGCCCCGACATCTTACGCAAGGCGGGTCTGCGCGACGCAAAAGTGCTGGTCGTGGCATTGGATGACCAAAAAGCCGCCCTGCAACTGATCGCCTACGCCCGCAAGGAACGCCCCGATCTGCACATCGTCACCCGCGCCCACGACCGCACAGATGTCTATAGTCACTATCAGGCGGGTGCCAATGACATCGTCCGCGAGATGTTCGACAGTTCACTTCGGGCCGGGCGCTACGTGTTGGAGAACCTAGGGCTGTCCGATTACGAGGCCGCCGAAGCGCAGCGCATCTTCTATTCCCATGACCGAGCGTCAATGCGGGAACTTGCGGAGCTGTGGCGGCCAGACGTCCCGCCCAGCGAAAACATGGCCTATGTCGCGCGGGCCAAAGAATTGCAAAAGGATCTGGAAACCGCGTTCCTGAACCGCATCGACGAAGATGAACAAAAACGCGCCTGACTACCCGTCTGGACAAAAAAAAGCCGCGTCCCACTCCCCTGGGCGCGGCTTTTTCCTGTCATACGACGTCGCGCTTAGGCGGCGACCCGGCTTTCCAGCACATCGCCGACCTGCTTGGCCGCGGCAGTTTCGTCGCCCCCGGACACGGCGGCCACTTCACGTGTCAGCCGCTCGAGCGCTGCTTCGTAAAGCTGACGTTCGGAATAGCTTTGTTCGCGCTGATCGTCGGTGCGGTGCAGATCGCGCACCACTTCGGCAATCGCGATCAGATCACCCGAGTTGATCTTTTGTTCGTATTCCTGGGCGCGGCGCGACCACATGGCCCGCTTTACCTTGGCTTTACCCTTCAGGGTTTTCATCGCATGGGTGATCGTGTCGGGGCTGCTTAGGGCGCGCATCCCGATCTCGGTCGCCTTGTGCGTGGGGACGCGCAGGGTCATTTTGTCTTTTTCAAACGAGATCACAAACAGCTCCAGCGAAATGCCCGCGACTTCCTGTTCTTCGATCGACAGGATCTGACCCACACCATGCGCCGGATAAACGACGAATTCATTGGGACGGAAATCTAGCTTTTTCGACTTGCTCATATAGATGGCTCCTTGGGCGCGGGCATGACCCCACATTACGCGATACATTACTTCACAACGACATCAACCGACCGGCCCTTGGGACCGTCAGCCAACTTTCACAACTTCCGAAAAATCACTTCACCTACTGCTTGCAGGTTGACGAGTGGCAGGTTGGTATTTTCATTTGTGTGCAACTATACCACAAAAATTGCCCCCCCGAAAGCTGACGCAGCGTAAGGGGACATTATATTATTGTATAGCAATAAGTTACTTTGTCGGAATTTCCGAGATTACAGCGCAAAACACGCGTCGAAAAGCGAATCAGTCATCCGCCCTCGCCTGGCGTTTCTGAAAAGTACTTCTCAAGCTTTCCCTCTTCGCCGTCGTGTTCTTCCGCGTTTGGGAGCGGGTCTTTCTTGGTGATAATGACCGGCCACAGCTCGGAATATTTACGGTTGAATTCAACCCATTTTTCCATGTCCGGTTCGGTATCGGGACGGATCGCATCAGCCGGGCATTCAGGCTCGCAGACACCGCAATCGATGCATTCGTCGGGGTGAATGACAAGCATGTTTTCGCCTTCGTAAAAGCAATCCACAGGACAGACTTCGACGCAGTCGGTGTATTTGCAGGCGATGCAGCTGTCGTTCACGATATAAGTCATGGGATCATCTTATGTTGGGCGTATCGGTGCATAGCTAGAACAGCACAGCTTATCATTCAAGGTGCCGCCCCCGAGAAAGATCAAGCACCCTGCGGTCGCGTTTGCTTGGGCGTCCTTTTCCCTCAAACGCTGGGTTTTCTGGCATTTTCTTCTCGGATTTTGGTGCCGGCGGGGAAAGATCTGTGTAAAGCGCCTGCGCTTCGGGTGCAGGGCCGCGCCGGGTGCCGATGGCGTCGATCTGGATCATCCGCACATCGTCGCCCATGGCAAAGGTCAACACGTCCCCCGGCACAACAAGGGTGGCCCGTTTCTGTGCGATCCCGCCGTTCACCCTGACTGCGCCCGCTTGTACGCGCGCTGCAGCCAGGGACCGTGTCTTAAAGAACCGCGCATGCCACAACCACTTGTCCAGCCGCAGCTTTGTGCCCGGTTCTGGCAATTATTTATTGCCTTTCAAACCCATCAGGGCCGCTGCGAACGGGTTGTCCGGGTCGATCTTCTTTTCGGGCTTTGGTGGGCGCGCACTGAAGTTCTGCGGTTTGTTGCCGCCTTTGTCGCCCCGTGGTGGCCCCTTTTTGCCGCGTGGCGCGGGCTTGCCCTTGCCTTGCGGACGGTCCCCTCCGCCCCGGCGCTGGCCTTGATTTGCGCGCGGTGGACGACCCCAGGTAAAGACATAGAACGTCTCCATCTCAGCTCCGGCAATGGACGCATCGGGCGCTGTGCCTTGCGGGGTTTCTTCTGCGGGGGTGGCGGGAATGTGATCGTCGACCACGGCATCTGCCTGCGGCTCTTCGATCAGCGGGGCCAGTCCGTCGTCGACAATCGCCGCGACCTCCGGGTTCACGTCATTGGTCTGCGCCGCGGCCGGGTCTGCCACGATGCCACCGGCGGGTTGTTCTGCTGCAATGTCCATCACCGGGATGTCCGGCGCGTCATTGACGGAAATATCCACGGCAGCCTTTTCAGGGACAACAGTATCGGCTGCGGGGTCCATCGCTGCGTGCGTACCATCATGCGGCATCACGGTATCGACCGGTTTGACCTTGGCGCGCTCTGACTTTTCGGCCTTGTACCCAAGACCTGTCATCAGGGTGGCGAACTGCTCAAGCGTCATGCCGGTGATCGACAGCATGTCGGCCTTCGCTTCGAACCCGCCGCGCGAATCCTCGGACCGCAGCATATCTGCAAGCCGCTCCAGCATATCGATACGGATCGCACGGTCACCGGCATTGCGGTAACCGGACATGGTCGCGGCCCCATCGGGCGCGCCGGCGTCAACCGGAATGGTCACCAGACCGGGCGGGGGGCTTTCGGGGAATTCCGCAAGACCCTTGGACAGCGACCACAGCACCAAACGCAACCGCGTCGGCGCAGGTTTGAGCATGAGCGGCAAGAAGATCGTGAACTGGCCAAACCGGATGCCATGCTTGCGCAGCGCACCACGGGCATCCTGATCCAGTGCCTTGACCTCTTCAGCCACGTCGGCGCGCGGCAAGATGCCAAAGTTTTCGACCATCCGGAACGCGAACCCACGCGCCAGACCGGTCAACGCCTCGTCCTTGGACAAAGCCAGCAACGGCTCGAACAGGGCGGCAATCTTGCGATCGATGTAATGCTGCAACCGGCGCTGCACCTTCTGCGCGACCTCGGGGCCAGCGACATCGTCGACGAAGACCTCAACGCCGGGTTTTAGTGCGTCCGATCCGGGAACCAGCTTGCCCACCGCAGAGCTGCCCCACATCAGACCGCCCTGTTCGGTAAAGTCGATTTCGGTGTCGGGCGCGTTATAGAACCGATCGGCGCGCAGATGAAATTGCGGGGCCAGGGCCTGCAACGATGCGGTTTTGATCGTTTTGTCTTCCGCCGCACCGGCCCCTTTGTCCTGGCGGAAGCGGAACCCGTCCAGCTTGCCTACAAATTCGCCTTCAACGGTTACTTCACCGGTCTCATTTACATCGGCCACCATGGCTTCCTTCTGTCCTAGCCGGCGCAAAAGCACGGACGTGCGCCGATCTACAAATCTTTGGGTCAAACGCTCGTGCAGCGCGTCCGACAGTCTGTCTTCTACGACACGCGCTTCGCCGCGCCAATGGCTTTCGTCGCTGGTCCACCCTTTGCGTTGGGTGACGTATGTCCAGGTCCGTATGAAGGCCAGTCGTTTGGACAACGCATCGATGTCCCCATCGGTTCGGTCAATGCGTCGAATTTGTCGCGCCAGCCAATCATCGGGAAGCGTCCCGCGCTGGTGCAGGTAGTTGAAAATCGCCTCAAGCATGCTGGCGTGTTCCGCGTGACTTATACCACGAAAGTCAGGGATCCGACAAACATCCCAGAGCAGTCGCACCGACGGGCCGTCGGTACAGCGCGCTGCGATCTCGGCATCCTCGGCCAAGGTTTTCAACGAACGCAGATCGTCAGCCTCGCGGGCTTTGACCAGTCGTTCATCATCGGGCGACAATTCAAGCGTGTTGATCAGCCGGTCGATTGAACCAAATTGCAACGCCGGATTGCGCCAGTTGATCTTGTTCTGCGGGGTGAACTGGTGATCGGTAATCGCGCGGGCGACACTGTCCTCCAGCGGCCGCGCATCCCCGGTGACACCGAACGTACCGCTTTTAAAGCCGCGCCCTGCCCGCCCCGCAATCTGCGCCAGCTCATTGGGGGCCAAGGGGCGCATCCGTCGCCCGTCAAATTTGCTGAGCGCGGAAAACGCGACGTGATCGACATCAAGGTTAAGGCCCATTCCGATGGCATCGGTGGCGACCAGATAATCAACTTCGCCATTTTGATACATCGCGACCTGCGCGTTGCGCGTGCGCGGGCTGAGCGCGCCCATGACGACGGCAGCGCCACCCTTTTGGCGACGGATCAGCTCGGCGATAGCATATACATTTTCAACCGAAAAGCCGACAATCGCGCTGCGCGGTCGCATGCGGCTTGTCTTTTTCTGACCAACATAGGTTAATTCAGACATCCGTTCGCGGTGGATGAATTGCACCTTGGGCACCAGCGCCGCAATGGTGCCGCGCATCGTGTCGGACCCCATGAACAACGTCTCGTGCAGGCCGCGCGACCGCATCAGACGGTCGGTGAACACATGCCCCCGCTCGGGGTCGGCACACAGCTGGATCTCGTCAACGGCAACAAGATCGGCCCCCATGCCTTGGGGCATTGCCTCGACCGTGCAGACCCAATATTGAGTACGCGGTGGCACGATACGTTCCTCGCCCGTGACCAACGCCACGACAGAGGGGCCGCGCAGGGCCACGATCCGGTCGTACACTTCGCGTGCCAGCAACCGCAGCGGAAGGCCGATGACCCCTGTGCGATGCGCGAGCATCCGTTCGATGGCGTACGTGGTCTTGCCTGTATTGGTCGGGCCCAAGACGGCCACGATCCTTCCTTCACCTGTCACCAGATTTTTCCCGACGTCTTAAAGAGTGCGCCCAATGCCGTCGCGCCGAAGCCCGTCCAGCGCCTTTTGCGCGTTTTCATGGTGAGGGTTTATTTCAAGAACCCGGCGGTACAATTCTGCGGCAGCCCGCAGATTTCCAAATTCCTGCAAGATGGCACCCAACCCGAAAATAGCGTTATACTGTTGTGGGTTAAGTGCCAGAGTTGATTCAAGATCGTCAATCGCCGGACCATAAAGATCAGCCTGGAAATAGGCCTGCGCGCGCGCATGATAACCTTCGGCAAAATTGGGCGCATGATCGGTCAGGGCGGTCAGATGTTCGATCGCCAGGGCAATATCACCGGCTTCCATCGCGTCGCGCCCCCGGTTCATCAGCAGATCAATCGTTGCTGACCCCGACCGCGACCACGCCGTCTGAACCTCGCGTTCGATCCGCGACACGTCCGTTGCCGGAGCCGTGCGCAATTCCTCCAACAACGCCTCGGCCTGTGGGTGCCCGGTTTGAGCGAACGACAGACCGCCAAGCAACACCCAGAAACCAAGTGCCGTTACGATATGTTTGAGGTTGACGATAGGATTGGCCATAACAACAGTGAATGTAACAGGCTGCCGCCACAATTCCAGACGTGTCGGGGCCATTTGCCAAAAAAGGGCGCATGATGAGCGACATTGTGAACGAAGCTGTAACGGTACTGAATGAAAAACTGGCGGGATCCGGTTTTGAAGGGACAGCCAAATTTGACATCGAAGGCGAAGGCTGTGTGATGATGGACGACACCGGCGCACGCGCAGGCGATGACACGGCAGACGTGACCCTGACCGCCGACGCCGAAACATTCCAGGCCATCCTAGAAGGCGAAACCAACCCCACCAGCGCCTTCATGAGCGGCAAGCTCAAGGTTGATGGCGACATGGGGATGGCAATGAAACTGGCGTCCGTGCTCGCCTGATGTCGCTCGCACCGGCCCCTCTTTTTGACGACATCTGCCCTGGCCCCGTTTCCGGAGTCGCACATTGGGCAGAAACGCCGGACGGAAAGAGGATCAGGCTGGTGCATTGGCCGCTGGACGGGGCAAAGGGCACAGTGCTTCTTTTCCCCGGACGCACGGAATATGCTGAAAAATACGGCTTAACGGCCAAGGAATTTGCCAAACGCGGTCTGGCGGTGATGACGATTGATTGGCGGGGCCAAGGTCTTTCCGATCGGTTGCTGGAAGACGCGCGCGTCGGCCACATCCATTTCTTCTCGGATTACCAAAAAGACGTGGCAACCATGACCCGCGCCGCGCGCACCTTGCAACTGCCACGTCCGTTCTTTCTGCTGGCCCATTCCATGGGGGGTGCCATCGGCTTGCGCGCCGCGATGGAAGGGCTGCCAGTACAGGCCGCAGCCTTCACCGCGCCGATGTGGGGCATCCACATCGCCGCCCACCTGCGTCCCATCGCATGGAGCCTTGCGCAAGTGATGCCACGCTTTGGTCAGGGGCATCGCCTGCCAATGGGCACGCGCTACGAATCCTACGTCGCGCAGGAACCCTTTGAAGACAATATGTTGACGACCGATCCCGAAATGTACGCGATGATGCGCGACCAGCTTGTCGCCCATCCCGAACTATCCTTGGGCGGCCCAAGCTTCGTCTGGCTGCGCGAAGCATTGCAGGAAACCAAGCATCTGTCGCTGCGCGCCGCCCCCAGCCTGCCTTGTCTTACCCTGCTGGGATCCAATGAACGGATCGTGAACGTTCCACGCGTTTATCAGCGGATGGAAAACTGGAAGGGCGGTCGCTTGCAGATTGTCGACGGGGCCGAACACGAGATCCTGATGGAAAAGCCGGTGATCCGCGATCTGGCGTTTGATGACATCACCCGGCTTTTCCTCGGAAACGCCAAAGCCTAGGGCCGGATCGTGCGGCCGAAACCAAGGCTGCTACCCGTCGAATATCGCCGCCTTGCCGCCGCAGCGGCCTGAAATCGGCTTGCTCACCCTGTCCAAAACGGTCGCCGCCCCTATCTTT
>JBFGFW010000052.1:0-9376 GCA_041579395.1 Sulfitobacter sp. | reverse complement strand
CAAGGCGTTGGCGCTGATGGACAAGGCGCTTGAGAAATGGCCGGATCATCCAACGCTGTTGTTCTTGCGCGCCAGTGCCGGCCATGCTTTGGGCAATCCAGACCTGACCATCACAGCCGCCACCGACGCGTTGCAGATCAGTCCGACCAACGGTTCCTTGTTCAACCTGCGTGCCTTGGCGCATGCAGATCGGGGCGATACGGCGCAGGCTGACGCAGATTTTCGATCCGCGGTGGCACATGCCCCGACCGATCCGGACGCACGCCAGAATTATGCGACGTTTCTGGCCTTTCATGGCCGCCCGACGGATGCCTTTGACCACGTGAACATCGGTTTGCAGGCGCATCCGACCCATCCGGGCCTGCTGCTGCGCAAAGGCAGTCTGCTGCAAGGGTCAGGCGACATTGTCGGTGCGCGCGCGCTTTATGACCAACTTCTTGGCCATCATCCGGACAACGTGCTGGCGCTGAACGGTCTGGCCTACGTCGTGCCTGCCCAAAACGCCCTGTCCGTTCAGAACCGGATCGACAAGGCTATTCGCAGCCCTAAACCGGGACGGGATGAAAAGGTTTTGCTTGGGTTCGCACAGGCGCATCTTGCCGCACTTTCGGGCCAGAAAGACGCTGACAAGACATTGGCAAAGGCCAACGCAGCCGCGTCCAGGGCCCTGCCCTATGAAGTCGCGCAAGATGCCGATGGGCAGCAGACGCTCATGGCGGCGTTTGTGACCAACTCTTTTGATGCCAGCCCCGCTTCGGTCAGCCCCGCGCCGGTGTTTATCACCGGATTGATCCGTTCCGGTACCACGTTGGCCGAACAAGTATTGGCCAGTCATCCCACGGTGCAGGGCTTGGGCGAACTAACACAGGCGCGGCTTTTGGCCGATCGGCAGGCACAGGACTTTGCGGCGAAGCAGGTACGGTTTGATGGCGTCAGCTTTGCCAGAAGTTACCGCGCGGGTCTGCCGCCCTTGACAGATGGCACCACCCATTTCGTCGATAAAATGCCGGACAATTTTCGGGTGATCGGCGCGCTTTTGGCAGCGTTCCCCAACGCCACCGTGATCGAGATGCGCCGCGATCCGCGCGACATAGCCCTGTCGATGTGGCGCGGCTTTTTCCCTACGACGGCCCTGGCCTTCGCCAATGACTTCAGCGCCATGGCCGGGCATATGAATCTTTATGCCCGCACGATGGCGACTTGGCGCGCGCTGTTTCCGGGGCAGATCCATGCGCTGGATTATGCAGAATTGGCATCTGATCTGGACCGTGTCAGCCGTCAGATGGCCGACATCTGCGGGCTGGACTGGTCCGACGCGATGCTCCATCCTGAGCGGACAGGCAATTTCGTGCTTACCGCCAGTGACCGTCAGATCCGCGCGCCTGTGCATACCCGGTCCGTTGGCAAATGGCGTGAACAACGGACCTTGCTGGGCCCCTTGATCGCAGGTCTGGATCCGGACCTTTGGCCGGGTCTGGCGCAGGACTAAGGCTGCCGCCAATCCGATAGACCCCGCCGAAGCGGGGGCGCTGGACAACTGAAAGGTCCCACATGCTACGACATTTCCTGCCCGTCAGTGCCCTTTTGCTTGGCTCGGCCTTTTTGCTGTTTGCCGGCGGGATCAATGGGTTAATCTTGCCGGTGCGCGGTCAGGCCGAAGGTTTTTCCGCCGTCGCACTGGGGCTTTTGGGCACGGGTTGGGCCATTGGTTACGTGTCCGGCTGCATAATGACCGCGCGGCTGGTGGCGCGGGTCGGGCACATCCGCGCCTTTGGTGCCATGGCCGCGATTGCGGCGATTTCCGTTTTGGGCAGCGCGCTGCTGGTCACTCCGGCCGCGTGGATCATCTTGCGCGCGCTTTGCGGTTTCTGCTTTGCCGGGGCGGCGATGATCGTTGAAAGCTGGCTGACCGAGCAGACGCAACCGTCCAACCGGGGCAAGGTGTTCGGCGTCTATACCATGGTGAATCTGGGGGCCACGACGGCCGGCCAATTAATGCTGACGACGGGCGATCCCAACGGGTTTGTGTTTTTCGCCATTGCCGCGATATTTTACTGTATGGCGTTGGTACCGACCGCGATCAGTTCGACCACAACGCCTGCCCCATTGGTCACCGTGTCACTGGACCTGAAAGCGCTTTGGCGCAATTCACCGGTCGCGGTGATTGCGGTACTGTTTGTGGGAATGTCAAATTCGGCCTTTGGCACGCTGGCGGCGGTCTATGCCGACCGGGTGGGGTTGGTCCTGACTGCGGTCGCCTTGTTCACATCGATCCCGATCTTGGCGGGCGCGTTGGTCCAGATTCCGGTTGGCTGGCTCTCCGACAAGATCGACCGCCGCCACGTCTTGATAGGTCTGGCCCTGCTGGCGCTGCTGGCTGACCTTGCCTTTTTGCTGCTATCACCCGAAAGCCGAATTCTGAATCTGACCTTGGCCGGAATTTTAGGCGGGTCGATCTTTGCGATGTATCCGGTGATCGTAGCGCACGCCAATGACCACGCCAAACCGGGCACCGCGATCCAGATTTCCGGCGGGCTGCTGCTGCTGTATGGCGTTGGCGGCATCGTCGGGCCGCTGGTCGCCGGGTGGGCGATGGCCGATCTGGCGGATCGTGCGCTGTTTCTGGTGACCGCCGCCAGCCACGTGGTGATCATCTTTTACACGATCTGGCGGATCATGCGTCGCGGTGCGGTGGCCAGCGCCGACAAGACCGAATTTCAGCCCGCACCCGGCGGCAGAACATCGACTCCGCAAACCGCTGTCTTTGCCGACGTGGAAGCGTCATAGCACCGGCCACCCTGAAAAAGACGCGCCTTTGCAGACGCGCCCTTGTGTCATGTGGTTCGGAATACCGAATCATTTCAGCGTGATGCGCCCGTCGGTATAAGGGCTGTAGGCCCCGTTGGCTGCGATGAAGTCAGCCGTCACATCCGCCAGGTCCGGGCCGTAGTCATAGGCATTTTCCGCCGTCTTGAACATCGCGAAGCCGTCGCCGCCATTGCGCACGTAGTTATTGGACACAACGCCATAAGTCTTGGCCGGATCAAGCGGCATGCCCGCCACCATCACGTCGCTGATGCGGCTGCCGGGTGCTGCAGCCGGATCGACGCTATATGTCATTCCGGAAACTTGCAGGAACCGTCCTGCGACTTCCTCGATCTGGCTGGCACCGTTTTCAAGTGCCTCAAGCAGGGTCGCACCCGACACCTGAAACGTGGACAGCGTGTTCTGGAACGGCAGCACCGCCAGCACTTCGCCCATTGTCACCTCTCCCGCATCGATCGACGCGCGGATGCCACCGCTGTTCTGGATCGCGATATCAATGCCCTGATCCTTGACCCGCGCCAACATCGCATCGGCGATCAGATTGCCCATCGGGCATTCCTGCACGCGGCAAACGGCACGATCACCCTCAATCGGCTCGGCAGTTTCGGCCACCACCTTGCTGCGCAGTTCCTCAAGCGGTTGCGCCAGTTCGGCGATGCGCGCCAGCGTTGTTTCGTCTTCGACCACGGCGGCGTCGATCACGATCGGTTCACCAGTTGCGGCCGTTACGTTGCCTTCGTCATCGAAGGTCACGTTCAGTTCGCCCAGGTATTTGCCATAGGCATAGGCCTGAACGATAGCGGTTTGCTTGACCATCGTCGGGTACGGCCCTTCGGCACGGTCGCTGGTGTTCGACAGCAGGCTGTTGCTGTGCCCGCCCACGATCACATCAACGCCCGTGGTGTTTTCGGCGACCATCTGATCTACCTTATAGCCCGAGTGGCTGAGCACGATGATCTTGTTCACCCCCTGCGCGGTCAGCAGATCAACCTCGCCCTGCACGGCAGCCACGGAATCGGTGAAGATCACGTTTTCGCCTGGGCTGGCCAATTCGTCCGTATCTTCGGTGGTCAGGCCGATCAACCCGATCTTTTCGCCGCCCCGCTCAATCACCGCGGATTTCGCCAGTTTTCCGGCAAGCAGCGGTTCAGCAGACACATCGGCGTTGGACATCAGGATCGGAAAGTTGATTTCCCCCATGAACCCGGCCAGCACTTCAGGGCCATCGTCAAATTCGTGGTTGCCCACAGTCATGCCGTCATACCCCAGCATGTTCATCATCTCGGCGGCCATCTTGCCCTTGTAATAGGTGTAGAACAGCGATCCCTGAAACTGGTCGCCGCCGTCCACCAGAATATAATTGTTGGTCCGCGCCTTGGCGTCCTTGATCGCGTTGACCAGACGGGCAGTGCCACCAAAGCATTCGCCTGCGGTGTTGTCTTCGGCAGAGCAGGGCCCGTCATACTTGCTGATCGGTTCAAACCGGGCGTGAAAATCGTTGGTGTGCAGAATCGTCAGGCTATAGTCAGCCGACGCCATGCCGGTGGTCAGCGCCAGCGCCGCCGTCGCGGTCAGGAATCGTTTCATGGTGGTCTCCCAGGGTTGAAGTTCTGGCGTATCGTGGCGTCGGGTCTCGGCTGTGTCAAAGGCCAACTGGCCCCTGCGCACCTAACCGCCGGGTGGAATTGGTGAAATTGGCGCGCGCGGCACGGGTCTTGACCGTTTGACTGCGCCGGGGCATCAGGGACCGCATGTTGATATATAAAATATTCCGCCCCGACGAATGGCGGGCGCTGCGCAGCACCGGGGCAACCCGTGGCGCGCCGATTGATGTGGCCGACGGCTATGTGCATTTCTCAACCTCGGATCAGGCCGCTGAAACCGCTGCCAAGCACTTTACGAACGACGCGGATCTGTTCCTGATTGCCGTCGAAACCGACCGCTTGGACGACGCGCTGAAATGGGAAGTGTCACGCGGCGGTGCGAAGTTCCCGCACCTTTACCGTGACCTGACGATAGAGGACGTCGTCTGGGCGCAGCCCTTGCCCTTGGAAAACGGCAAGCACCGTTTTCCGGCAGGTTTTGAAGGGGAACGGACGTGATGGATTACGTCGATCCCGATCGCGCCCAGTTCGATGCCTTCAAGGCGCTGGACCGCGACACCCCGCTGAACATGCTGAACCTCGTACGCCTGCGTGACCGCGCCGCCTATCCCGCCGATCACGCCTTGGCCTCGCAAGGGTTGACCGGCGTGCAGGCCTACCGGAATTACGGTACCGAAAGCGGCCCGGTGCTGGCGGATGTCGGCGGGTCAATCGTCTGGCGAGGCCAGTTCGAGACGACGTTGATCGGCCCGAGTGATGAGATGTGGGACGTGATGTTCATCGCACATTACCCCACTGCGCACGCATTTTTGCAGATGATCGCAGACCCGCGCTATAAGTTGGCCGTGGTGCACCGGCAGGCAGCGGTCGCGACCTCGCGGTTGATCCGAAGCGGTCCGTTGCCACTCACGGATCAGTTCGCTTGAAGCGGATTGCCGAACATCTGGGCCTGCGCGCCCTGCGCCAGATCGACCCAGAAGCGGCCCACGGTCTGGCGATTGCGGCGTTGCGCATGGGCCTTGCGCCGGTACCGGGCCCGGTAACGTCGCCGCGGCTTAGGACGCGGCTGGCCGGGCTGGACCTGCCCAATCCGGTGGGACTGGCTG
This sequence comes from Sulfitobacter sp., assembly GCA_041579395.1. Lineage (GTDB taxonomy): Bacteria > Pseudomonadota > Alphaproteobacteria > Rhodobacterales > Rhodobacteraceae > Sulfitobacter. The sequence continues at coordinate 3,840 of JBFGFW010000052.1, read as the reverse complement.
CCGGTTTTGACAAGAACGCCGTGGCCATCGCGCCGCTGTCGCAGGCGGGATTTGGGTTTATCGAAGTCGGGGCCGCGACACCCCTGCCCCAGCCCGGAAACCCAAAACCGCGCCTGTTCCGACTGGCCGAAGACCGGGCCGCAATCAACCGCTTTGGCTTTAACAACGATGGCATGCAGGCAATTTGCACCCGGCTTGGCCGCCGCGGGGTCGGCGTGCCGGTTGGTCTGAATTTGGGCGCGAACAAGACCAGCACCGACCGCGCGGCAGATTTCGCCCGCGTCATGGAACTGGCCCGCGATCATGTGGATTTCGCCACCGTCAACGTGTCGTCACCCAACACAGAGAAGCTGCGCGATCTTCAGGGCAAGGCGGCATTGGCCGGGCTGCTGGCGGGCGTGATGGCGGTGCGCGGGGACACACCGGTATTTCTGAAAATCGCCCCCGATCTGACCGACGCCGAGATTGCGGATGTGGCAGACGTAGCAACCAACGCAGGTGTCGCCGCGATCATTGCGACCAACACCACCTTGGACCGCACCGGCCTGCACAGCGCGCACCGCGATCAGGCGGGCGGCCTGTCGGGTGCGCCACTGTTCGAAAAATCCACCCGCGTGCTGGCGCGTCTTTCGACGCTGACCGATATTCCGTTGATCGGCGTGGGCGGGATCAGCAGCGCCGAAGACGCCTATGCCAAGATTTGCGCCGGGGCGACTGCGGTGCAGCTTTATACGGCGCTGGTCTATGGCGGGTTGTCGTTGGTGGCTGATATCGCACAGGGGCTGGACAGGCTACTGGCACGTGACGGGTTTGATACGGTCGCGGATGCCGTTGGCAGCAGGCGAGACGACTGGCTGTGATCACACTTTGGCACAATCCGCGCTGCTCCAAATCGCGGCAAGCCCTGGCGCTGATCAACGCGACCGGGGCTGATGTGACACTGCGTCCATACCTTCAGGAAGCGCCGTCGCTGGCAGAACTTGCAGCCGCGCAGCGCGCCTTGAGGGTGCCCCCGATCCAGATGGTGCGGTAGGGCGAGACACTGTTCAAGGAACTGGGTTTGCGCGGTGACGCCGATGATGGCACTTTGCTGCAGGCGATGGCAGACCATCCAATTTTGATCCAGCGACCCATCGCATTCAGGGGCGACCGTGCGGTGATCGGACGCCCACCCGAAGCGATCAACGCGTTGCTTGAAGGCTGAGACCAATATTTATTGATTAGTCGGCTAGACCGCCGCCCGCTCAAGCGCCGGATAGCGCAGGCCCAGCGTGATGCCGCGGGCGATGAAACTGACCAGCAGCGAAATCCACAGCCCATGATTGCCCAGCCACGGCACCAGCAGCGCGACGCAGGCGCAATAGATCACAAACGAAAGCGCCATCATGTTGCGCATGTCGCGCGACCGGGTCGCCCCGATAAAGATGCCATCCAGCATCCACGACGCGCAGCCGATCAATGGCGCTGCCACCATGTAGGGCAGGTAAATCCGCGCCTCCTCGCGCACATCCGGGGATGTCGCCATCAGATCGATCAGCGCGCCACCGCCGCAGGCAAACGCCACGGTCATCGCGGCACAGGACAGCAGACCCCATCCGCTGGTCAGCAGCGCCCCACGACGCAGGATATCACGCTGCCTTGCTCCCATGGCGCGACCGACCAAGGCTTCGGCTGCAAATGCAAAACCGTCCAGCGCATAGGCCGTGATCATCAGAAACTGCAGCAGCACTTGGTTTGCGGCCAGCTTTACATCGCCCAGACCCGACCCCAGAAACAGGAACGACACAAAAATCGCCTGCAACAGCAGCGACCGGATCAGAATGTCGCCGTTCACCTTCATCATGTTGATCCAGCGTGGCCGATCAAATACCTGACCCCAGTCCCGCCAGGCCGGCACTGCAAAGGCCGCGCGGCAAAACCACAAACCCAAAGCAGCCCCCGTCCATTCAGCCAGGAAGGTGGCAAAGGCCACGCCTTCGACGCCCCAGTTCAGCCCCAGCACGAACCACAGATCCAGCAGGATGTTCAGCCCGTTCATCCAGACCTGAATGACCAGCACCGCGCGGGTGCGTTCCTGAGCGATCAACCATCCGGTGATTGCGTAAATCGCAATCGCCGCCGGGGCCGACCAGATACGGATCTTCATATAGGCCCGCGCCAGCCCCTCGACTTCGGCGCTGGCCGGTGACACCTGAAACGACGCCCAGAATAGCGGGATCTGCAACAAGACGAGCGCCAGACCCGCAAGCCCGCCGATCAGCAGGCCACGCGTCAGCAGCGCCGCGACTTCGCGGTCGTCGCCATGCCCTGCGGCCTGCGCCGTCAACCCGACGGTCCCCATGCGCAAAAAACCGAACACCCAGTAAAGCGCCGACAGGATGATCGCGCCAATGCCCACCGCGCCGATGGGTGCCGCCAGACCCATCTGGCCCACAACGCCGGTATCCACCGCCCCCAGAATCGGCACGGTCGCGTTCGAGATGACGATGGGAATGGCGATGTTCAGAACCCGGCGATGGGTCACGACCGCGCGTGCCGACAAGCGGCCTTGGGCCACGGCATCTACATCAGCGTTCGGGATCGCGTCAGTCACGGCGCTGCGGCATCAGGAAATGCCCTGTCGCCTGCGCAAACAATCTTGACCGGTTGTCCTGCCATGCCTCGACGTGCACCGAGGCATAGCGCCTGCCCGACCGGTTGATCCGCGCGCGCGCATAGGCATCACGCGGCAGACCCGACCGCAGATAATCCACTGTGAAATCAATCGTCTTGGGCAGGCGCGGCAGATGTTCGGCATCCAGCTTGTTCACATCCAGCACCCCGGATTCCATGTCTTCCCACAAAAAGCTCCAGCTGAGCGTGATGATCGACGTCACCTCAAGAAACGAGGCGGTGACACCCCCATGCAGCGCCGAAATGATCGGATTGCCGATCAGCTTGTCCGAGAACGGCAGGATGGCGGTCAGCTCATCACCGCGCCGTTCAAATTCGATGCCCAGAAACGAAATATAAGGCACGCCGTGCACCAGCGCATGCAACGCCCCGTCGCGGCGTTTCTTGATGACCTGCACCGTTTCCGGCTTTGTACGACCGTTCATTTCCTGCCCTCCACGGTGAAAGATCCGGTGGCGGTGGCGACCGGGCTGCCGTCCTCTTCGTCGGTGGCCGTGGCGCGCACAAATGCGACCGACCGGGTAACGTGATAGCATTCTGCCCGCGCAGTGATCCGCTGGCCGGGCCTGGCGGCGCGCAAATATTCGATTCGCAGATCAATGGTGGCGGTGGCACCGGGATTGCTGGGATGGCTCATCACCGCCGCCCCGCAGCAGGTATCCATCAGCGCAGACACCGCGCCGCCATGAATGATCCCGGTGCGCGGATCGCCAACCAGCTTGTCATCATAAGGCATCGTTATCGCCGCGATGCCATCTTCGAGATGCTGAAGCTCCATCCCAAGTGCGCCGCTGAAGGGCAGCGCGGAAATGAACTGCCGGGCAATTTTGACCTTGTCTGACATCGTTCGCCCTTTCATGTGGCTTTTGCCCATATCAACCATGCGGCTGCCCAAGGGCAACCCCGACTGTTGCGCTTGGAATGGCTTGGTCTTAGCGTCAGTATCTGAGGAGACGACGATGCCTGAAAAACGCCTAAGCTTTAAAGAGATGTGCGCCGCGTTTGACGTGACCCCCCGCACACTGCGCTATTACGAGTATATCGAGTTGCTGCAACCCGAGCGTGAAGGTCGCTCTCGCAGCTATGGACCGCGCGAAGTTGCCCGGATGAAGTTGATCATGCGCGGGCGCAAGTTCGGCTATCCGCTAGAGGGTATCCGGCAATGGT
>JBFGFW010000051.1:0-9401 GCA_041579395.1 Sulfitobacter sp. | reverse complement strand
CTGCCATGCCCACCCGACCTATTCAGCGGCCGTGCGCGAAGCGGCCCTGGCCTGTGGTGATGGCCCTATACATATGTGATGAAATTATCAATAAACTTGAGACTGGGGCGCTGCCCCAGACCCCGGGATATTTAAGAGCCAGAGAAGTGAGGGCCGCTTAACGCAGGGGTGGCGTTTGGTAGAACCAGACCTTCATGCCACCGTGGGCGATTGCGGGGCCTTGCGGTTTCCATGGCAGGCCGGTGGCTTTAGCCAAAGGTGGCTCTGATGTCACAAGACCGACGCGCCAGCCTTTGAACCGGGTCAGCAGCGTCTGCCCTAACGTACCGTAAAGTGGATAGAGCAGTTTTTTGTTGCCGATCCTGCCCCCGTAGGGCGGGTTGACGATTACCAGACCGGGTGGACCGTCGGGCGGAGCCAGTTCGCCGGCGGCGTGGTTGTCGAACTGGACGATCTCTGCGACCCCTGCCCGTTCCGCATTGGCGCGGCTCATCCGGATGGCTCCGGCATCGCGGTCCGATCCGTAGAACCGCAGGTCGGGGGGGCGGGATACTGAAATGCGCATCCGCGCCCATGCGTCCGCGTCAAAACTCGCAAGGCTTTCGAAGGCAAAGCTGCGGCTGCGCCCTGGGGCCAGCCCGCAGGCGATCTCGGCCGCTTCGATCACGAAGGTACCCGAGCCGCACATCGGGTCGATGACCGTTTCGGTGCCATTGTATCCTGCCTGCCGCAGCAACAGCGATGCCAGCGTTTCGCGCATCGGTGCTTTGCCGACCGCTTCCTTGTGGCCGCGCTTGTGCAAGGAGGCGCCCGATGTGTCGAGGCTGAGCGTCACGACATTGTCGTCGATGCGCACCTTCAGCACCAGCGCCGCGTCGGGCGACAGGGTCGCGCCCAGACTTTCGCGCAACGCGGTTTCGATCCGTTGTGCCGCGGCCCCGGCGTGATAGATCTTGGACGCTTTCGTCGTGACCTGAACCCGCAACGGCACGTCGGCGCGCAGCACATCCGCCCAAGGGAACTTGCGCGCGCGTTTGTCCAACTGGGCCAGATGAAAGGCCATGAACGACCCGATTCGTGCCAGGACCCGGCTGGCCCCCCGCAATTCAAGATTTGCCCGCCAGACGTCTGGCCACCCGCCTTGGACGGTCACGCCACCCGGCGACAGGGTTGCCTCGGCAAAACCCTTCTCAAGGGCTTCGGCAAGCAGCACATCTTCGAGGCCCGGCGTCGCGACAAGGAAGATGTCAAATGTGTCTTGGGTATCCATAGACGCTGCTTACTGCGACGCGACCCGGCTTTCGAGCAGTTTCTTTGCGGGCGGTATCGGAGTTTTTCGAAAACTCCGGATCGGAAAATTTGAAATTTTCCGGCGCAGGGCGGGGACGGACCCTGCCCTGCGTGGAACAATCAGTCGATCTTGACCAGTTCGATGTCGAACTGCAGATCCTTGCCGGCCAGCGGATGGTTCGCATCCAGCGTCACCGTTGCCTCGTCCACCTCGACCACCATGACCGGCATCGCCTGTCCGTCCGGGGTTTGCATCTGCAACTGCGTACCCACTTCCAGCGGGATGTCGCCGGGGATGCCTTCGCGCGGCACCGCCTGACGCATTTCGGGGTTCAGTGGACCGTACGCATCTTCGCTGGCGATCTTGACGACCTTCTTTTCACCGACTTCCATGCCGGGCAGGGCGACGTCAAGGCCGGGGATGATCTGGCCGGAGCCGACAACGAATTCCAGCGGCTCGCGGCCATCTGAGCTGTCGAAGGTGCTGCCGTCCAGCAAAGTGCCTGTGTAGTGAATGGCGACGGTATCGCCGGATTTTACCTGCGTCATGGAATGCTCCAGTCTGGTGGGGAATAAATACAAGAGGCCGCGTATCTGCGCAGGTACTCCAGGGTTCGATACCCAGTGTTTCAAGCCTGCGCGGCGGCGTAAACCCCTTGTGTACCAGTTTTTCGGTCTTTTCTGTCGCTGCTGGCCGTGACACTCTGCCTGACAAAGCAATCTGGGAGGGGCTGCGATGGCCATTACGACGTGTGTTTTTGACGCCTACGGAACCTTGTTCGACGTGGCCGCCGCCGCCCGGCAGGCCGCCTCCGAGCCTGATTTCGCCGCTATCAAGGACAGCTGGCCGCAGGTGGCCGAGCATTGGAGACAAAAGCAGCTGAGCTATTCGTGGTTGCGGGCAGTGACGCGGGCGCATGACGACTTTTGGAAGGTCACGCAGGACGGGTTGGATTGGGCGCTGGAAAAGACCGGCCACGACGGCGATCCGGCTTTGCGCGAACGGCTGCTGGCGCTGTACTGGGAATTACAGGCGTATCCGGAGGTTCCTTTGATGCTGGCCACGTTGAAGGACGCCGGCCTGAACACCGCGATCTTGTCGAATGGTTCACCCCAGATGCTGAAAGGTGCGGTCGACTCTGCCGGGATCGGGGCCAGCCTTGATGCGCTGCTGTCGGTCGAAAGCGTTGGCATCTTCAAGCCCGATCAGCGGGTCTATGATCTGGTCGGCGGGCACTTTAATTGTGCCAAGAACGAGGTGCTGTTCGTCTCCTCCAACGGCTGGGATGCGGCTGCGGCCACGGGCTATGGCTTTGCCACCGCTTGGGTCAACCGCAGTGGCGAACCGGTGGACCGCCTGCCTTGGACACCTGTGCACACGCTCAAGGATTTGAACGGCATTCCTGCTTTGGCGGGTATCTGATGCCGCATTTCACAACTTCGGACGGGTTGAACCTTTTTTACACCGACGCAGGCCAGGGTTTGCCGATCTTGTGCCTGTCCGGTCTCACTCGGACGACGGCGGATTTTGACTATGTCACCCCGCACCTTGCGGGCAACCGTCTGATAAAAATGGATTATCGCGGGCGCGGGCGATCAGATTTCGACTCTGACTGGGCAAATTACGCCCTGCCGGTGGAATGCCGCGACGTGCTGGAATTGCTCGCGCATCTAGGGCTGGATAAGGTCGCGTTTCTTGGCACCTCGCGTGGGGGACTGAACGCCATGGGGCTGGCGATGGGGGCCAAGGACCGTCTGCTGGGTGTCGCGATGAACGATGTGGGGCCGTATATCGACCCGGACGGGCTCGATTTCATCATGCACTATATTGGCCGCAACCCTGCCGCCAAGACCCATGCCGAGGCTGCCGCCGCCATGCCGCACGTGTTTCCTGAATTCAAGGGCGTGCCGGACAGCCGCTGGATGGAAGAAGCGGTAAAACATTACACCCAGACCGACACGGGTCTGCAGATCACCTATGACAGGCACCTGCGCGATGCGGTAGCCAAGGCGTTCAGCGCCCCGTCGCCCGATCTTTGGCCGTTTTTCGATGCGCTTGAGGGGTTGCCGCTGTGCTGTATCCGCGGGATGAATTCCAACCTGCTAAGTGAGGCGACTTTGACCGAGATGGAAAAGCGCCGCCCCGACATGATCGTCGCACGGGTGCCGGGACGCGGGCATGTTCCGTTTCTGGACGAACCCGAAGCCGTGGATGCGCTGCACAGATGGATCGGGATGATGACATGAACATCGAGATGATCCGCGCGGCGGCACAGCGTCTGGACGGACATGCACGCCGCACACCTTTACTGAATTCGCCATTTCTGGATGACCTTGCGGGCCGCCGGGTCTGGGTCAAACCCGAGTGTCTGCAACATACCGGCAGCTTCAAGTTTCGCGGCGGCTGGTCAGCGGTGTCTGCCCTTGATCCCGACATTCGCGCCAAAGGTGTCATCGCGTTTTCCAGCGGCAACCACGCACAAGGCGTGGCCTATGCCGCCAAGTTGCACGGCGTGCCGTCGGTGATCGTCATGCCGTCAGACGCTCCGCGCTTGAAGATCGACAACACCCGCGCGCTTGGGGCCGAAGTGGTCCTGTATGACCGCGCCACCGAGGACCGCGACGCCATCGGCCTGCGCCTGTCAACCGAGCGGGGCCTGTCGCTGATCAAGCCCTACGATGATGCGCAGGTGATCGCGGGCCAAGGCACCACCGGCCTTGAGATTGCCGAGCAGGCCGCCGAAGCGGGGATCACCCGCGCCGATGTAATCGTCTGCTGCGGCGGTGGCGGTCTCACGTCGGGCATCGCCTTGGCGCTTGAGGCGGACGCCCCCGGCCTGCGCGCCCGTCCGGCAGAGCCCGAGGGGTTTGACGATGTCACCCGGTCGCTTGCTGCGGGTCGGATCCTGCGCAACCCGACGCTCAGCGGGTCGATCTGCGACGCGATCATCACGCCGCAGCCGGGCGACATCACGTTTCCGATCCTGAACACTCTGGCAGGACCGGGGCTGGGGGTCAGCGATGCGCAGGCCCTGCGCGCCATGGCCCATGCGTTCAACCGGTTAAAGTTGGTGGCGGAACCGGGCGGTGCTGTGGCGCTTGCAGCGGCGCTGTTTTGTGGCGATCAGATCGAAGGCGACGATGTGATCGTGACCATTTCGGGCGGCAACGTCGATGCCGACGTGTTTGCCCGCGCCCTTGCGACCCTTGATGAAGCATGAAGACTGAACAGGAGCCTAAGATCATGAAGCTTTTCGATACCGGCGATGTGCGCCTGCACTACCGCGTTGATGGCCCTGATGACGGCGCGCCGTTGGTGTTTGCCAATTCGCTGGGCACCGACATGCGCCTGTGGGATCCGATCCTGCCGTTGCTGCCCAAGGGGCTGCGGATCATCCGGTTCGATAAGCGCGGGCATGGGTTGTCGACCTGCCCGCCTGCCCCCTATTCCATGGGGTCGCTGATCACCGACACTGAAAAACTGCTGGATTTTCTTGAGGTTAAGGATTGCGTCTTTGTCGGTCTGTCGATCGGCGGCATGATAGCCCAAGGACTGGCGACAAAGCGACTGGATCTGATCCGCGCCATGGTGCTGTCCAACACCGCCGCCAAGATCAGCACGCCAGACATGTGGGCCGACCGGATCAAGGCGGTGCAGCAGGGCGGCATCGAAAGCCTGGCCGACGCCATCATGGAACGCTGGTTCGCCGCCGATTTCCGCGCCACCCCCGAACTGGAATTGTGGCGCAACATGGTCACCCGGCAAGAAGACGCAGGTTATGCCGGGTGCAGTGCCGCGATTTCGGGCACTGATTTCTACACACCCACCGCCGCGTTGCGCCTGCCCTGTCTGGGAATTGCAGGGTCCGAGGACGGATCGACCCCGCCCGATCTAGTGCGCGAGACTGTCGATCTGATCCCAGGATCAAAGTTCCATGTGATCCGCAAGGCGGGTCACCTGCCCTGCGTTGAGCACCCGCAAGAATATGCGCAGGTGCTGACCGACTTCCTGAAGGCCGTCGGGCATGTCTGACATCCTGTTGGTCCATGGCTCGTGCCACGGCGCGTGGTGCTGGCGCGACCTGATCCCGGCGTTGCAGGCGTTGGGGCACAGTCCACGTGCGATAGACCTGCCCAGCCATGGCAGCGACACCACGAAGGTGAACGACGTCACGCTGGACAGCTATGCCGATGCGGTGCTGGCGGCATCGACGCCCGAAACCGTTGTGCTGGGGCATTCGATGGGGGGCTATGCCATCACCGCCGCGGCGCAAAAGGACCCGACCGCGATGGCGCGGCTGATCTATCTGTGCGCCTATGACCCTTCCCCCGGCCTGACACTGGCCGACATGCGCAAGCAGGCCCCCAGTCAGCCGCTGATGCCCGCCGTGCGCATGGCCGAAGACGGCAAAAGCTTTACTCTGGATCTGACCATGACGCGGGCGCTATTTTATCACGACTGCCCGCCCGGCGTTGCCGATTTTGCCAATCCGCACCTGTGCGCGCAGGCCATCGCCCCGACCCAAGTGGCGCTGGATGACACCGCAAACGCGCAAGGTCTGCCGCGCAGCTATATCCGCTGCATGGATGACCGCACGATCCCGCCTGCCTATCAGGTGTCCATGACGCAAAGCTGGCCAAAGGCCGATGTCTATGAGATGCCCACCGGACATTCGCCATTCTTTGCCGACCCCGAAGGTCTGGCGCAGATGATCAACACGATTCTATCGAGGTGACCCATGGCGGCCAGCGTTTTTGACAGCCCCCTTTATGCCCAGCTTTTTCCGACGGGCGATACCGGTCGACTGTTCTCCGACAGTGCCGCGATCCGCGCGATGTTGCTGGTCGAGGGGGCGCTGGCGAAGGTGCAGGGCAGTCTGGGGGTGATCCCCGAACTTAGCGCCGCCGCGATCCACCGTGCGTCGCTGGAAATTCAGGTCGATCCCGGTGCCATCGCCAGGGCCACCGGCGAAAACGGCGTCAGTGTACCGGGGTTGTTGACGGCATTCCGGTCTGAAATGCAGGCACCTGAATTTGCGCAGCACGTGCATTGGGGGGCCACCAGTCAGGACATCATCGACACCGCGTTGATGCTGCGGTTGCGGCAGGCGCTGATCCTTGCGGAAACTGACCTGCGTTCCATCCTGACGACGCTTGCCGATGCAGCCGCCGAACACAAATCGTTGCCTCTGCCCGCGCGCACCTACGGACAACATGCCACCCCCACCAGTTGGGGGGCCGTGATGGCTGAATGGGGCATGCCGCTGTGCGACGCGCTGGATGAGCTTGACGCGCTGCGCAGTACGTCGCTGTTCGTGTCGCTTTCGGGGGCTGCGGGCACCGGATCGGCCCTGGGGCCGAAAGCCGCTGAAACCCGCGCCGCCCTTGCCGCCGCCTTGGGCTTGAAAGATCCCGGTCGCAGCTGGCATGTTGACCGCACGCCGGTATTGCGGATTGCCGATTGGCAGGGGCGCGTGATGGCAGCACTTGCGCACATCGGCCAAAGCCTGATCGGTCTGACCATGACCGGGATCGAGGAAGTCGCGCTAGGCTCTGCCGGCGCGTCATCGACCATGCCGCAAAAGCAAAATCCGGTCAGCCCGTCGGTGATCATTGCCCTTGGCCATCAGTTCACCGGGCAGCGCGCCACCCTGCAAGTTGCCGCCGCCCATCAGCACCAGCGCGACGGCGGTGCTTGGTTCGCCGAATGGATGGCGGTACCGCAATTGTCGCTTTGCCTTGCCGCCGCCCTGGGGCACAGCAAAACCATGCTGTCCGGGCTGACGCCCCACCCCGTGCGGATGCACCGCGCGCTGACCGCCAATCTGGGGTTGATCCACGCCGAAGCGTTGAGCTTTGCTTTGGCAGACCACATGCCGCGCCCCAAAGCCCAGAAGATCACCAAAGAACTGTGCCAGGACGCGCAGGACAAACAGGTGCCCCTGGCCGATCTGGCGGGCGCGGATTATCCCGATCTGCCTACGGATCTGTTTGACCCGGCGCAGCAGCTTGGCGATGCCGTCCGCGACGCCGAAGCCTTTGTGGACCGCGTGCGGGCACACTGACCCACATGCGACCGGCGGTTCCCTTGATCGCTATAATCGGATGATCGACGCCATGGGTTTTGGTCTGATCGTCCCGGTATAGCCCAACCCGACCAGAGTGGTGCAGGCCCCCACCCTGAACCGAGCCGTCCTGTAGTCTGCGGTTCTGCCGACCATATATGTAGTGATGCAGCCTCCATTCAGCCCGTTGGTGACGACCCGATTGATTGCGGCCTTCACGGCACCGGCGGTGGCGGTGTAAATTTCTCGACGCACCCCGCGCGGTGTCGATGCTGCTGGCGCTGATCGCGGTACGCATGTTCATGCGGTGGACCGCCCCAAGACCGGAAAGGGCAATATTCATCACGCCACGTCGCGAACCTGCTTGCACCCGCAGTGATCCGACGCCACGCTGGCGGAAACATCAGCGCCCGAAAGGACAACCCGTGCCCCTGATCAAAGCCGCCGTCTGCCATGAATTTGGTGCCCCCCTTGTCATCGAGGATGTCGACCTGCGCGCACCCCAAGGCAGCGAAGTCGAAGTCACGCTGGACGCCGTGGCGATCTGCCACTCTGACATCTCCTATGCGGGCGGGGGCTGGGGCGGATCGCTTCCTGCCGTCTATGGCCACGAAGCCGCAGGGCGCATCACCGCCACTGGCGAGACCGTGCGCGGCCTGCAGATCGGTGACAGCGTCGTCGTGACGCTGATCCGCGCCTGCGGCTGTTGCACAAGCTGCGCCAGCGGCAAACCGACGGTCTGCGAGACCCCCTATGACGGCGACAAGGGACCTTTGAAAACCGCCGATGGTGGCAAGCTGCATCAGGCCATGGCCTCGGGCGCATTTGCCGAGAAGGTTGTTGTCGAACAGGCACAGGTCGTCAAGATCGCCGATGACATCCCCAAAGAAGCAGCCTGCCTGATTGCCTGCGGAGTGATCACCGGCGTCGGCGCAGTCGTGAATGCCGCCAACCTGCGGCCTGGGCAGGACATCGTCGTGATCGGTGCAGGCGGCGTGGGCCTGAACGCCATTCAAGGCGCGCGCATCGCGGGGGCCCGGCGCATCGTGGCCGTCGACATGAGCGACGAAAAACTGGCCATCGCCAAGGAATTCGGTGCCACCGACGGCGTCCTGGCCACGGCAGACAAGCCATGGCGTGCCGTGGCAAAGGCCATCGGCCGAAGCGGCGTCGACGCGGTTATTGTCACGGTCGGGGCAATTCCGGCCTATGATGACGCGCCGAAATATCTGGCTGCGGGCGGGCGCGTGATCATGGTGGGGATGCCGCATTCAGGCGATATGTCGACGTATGAGCCTGTGATGCTGGCCGCCATGGGTCAGGGCATGGTCGGCTCCAAGATGGGGGATGCGGTTATTCAGCGCGACATTCCTTGGATGGTCGACCTTTATTCCCAGGGGCGGCTGAAGCTGGACGAGTTGATTTCCGGTCGCTGGACGCTTGGGCAGATCAACGAGGCGATTGCCGATACGAAGACGGGCGCGGCCCGCCGGAACGTCATTTTGTTTGACAGGTAGTGCAGGGGGGGCCAGCCCCCACACCCCCGGGATTTTGAACCATTTGGAAATGAGGGCCGCGCGATGAAGCTGCAGGATCTTGAGATTATCGTGACGGCACCGCCTGCACCCGGCTGGGGCGGCCGGTACTGGATATTGGTGAAGGTGACGACCGACGACGGGATTGTGGGCTGGGGAGAATGCTATGCCTCAAGCGTCGGTCCCGAGGCGATGCGCGCGGTGATCGGCGATGTGTTCGAGCGGCACATACACGATGAAAACCCCGAGAATATCGAACTGATGTTTCGAAGGGTCTATTCATCGGGGTTCACGCAGCGGCCTGATCTGACCCTTATGGGCGCGTTTTCAGGACTTGAGATCGCCTGTTGGGACATTTTGGGCAAGGCACGGGACCGGCCGGTCTATGCCCTGCTGGGCGGACAGATGAACGCACGCGTGCGGGCCTATACCTATCTTTATCCGTTGCCGCACCACGACATGACGGCATTCTGGACATCGCCTGAAATGGCCGCTGAATCGGCGCTGGACT
>JBFGFW010000050.1:0-9553 GCA_041579395.1 Sulfitobacter sp. | reverse complement strand
GTCGGCGTGGTGATCCTGATCGGCGCACAGGCCTTCGAAAGCTCCGGTGCCGCACTTGAAACACCGGGCCGTTTGGCCTGTCTGGGTGCGGCAAGCTGCTACGCGCTCAGTTCCATCGTCATGCGCCGCCTGCCCGCGATTGACGCCATCGGTCTGGCGACCATCCTGCTGATCATCGCCAGCGGAATAACAATACCCTTGGCACTCAGCGCCGAAGGGCTGCCCCCGATCCCCTCAACTGAAATCCTGCTGGTGCTGGCGTTCCTCGGGTTGGTCCCCACCGCCGCTGCGAATTTTTTGCGGGTTCTGGTGGTGCGCAGCGCCGGGCCTGTATTCATGTCACTGGTGAACTACCAAGTGCCTGTCTGGTCGATCATCATGGGCGCACTGATCCTCTCCGAACCCTTGCCGCCCTCCTTGATCTGGTCGCTTGCCCTGATCCTCAGCGGTGTCGCGGTCAGTCAGTACGGCGCATTGCGACGTCTGTTCATAAAATCCGCCGCCTAGTTCCAAATGGCACAAAATCCTCGCCGAAGGCATCCACGCTGTCGCCTTGGCGATCAGTTGTGTCACGGCACATGACCGCCGCGGCATACCCAGACCGAAAAAATGTGATGCGCGTCAGCGCACCTTCAGACCCGGACCGCTTGCGTCACGGCATCGACAACCGAGTTTACCGCCCGCGCCAACAGCGCAGAATCCTCATGCTCGGCCATCACCCGGATCAATGGCTCCGTCCCGGATTTGCGGATCAGCAACCGGCCCTGCCCGGCAAGGTCGGCTTCGGCCTGGGCAATCGCCTGCTGCACCTGTGCTGTCTCCAGCGGCTGCTGACCCTTTGCAAAGCGCACATTCTTCAAGAGCTGCGGAACCGGTTCAAAGTTCTGCAGCAATTCAGATGACTTCTTGCCCGACCGGCACATCTCGGCCAGAAACTGCAACCCCGCCATCAGCCCGTCTCCGGTGGTGGCGTGGTCGGTCATCACGATATGCCCCGATTGTTCGCCGCCCAGGTTAAAGCCACCTTCGCGCATCCGCTCGACCACATAGCGGTCGCCAACGGCCGTACGCTCAAGCCGCACGCCTTTACCTTCCAAAAACCGCTCTAGCCCCAGATTGCTCATTACTGTTGCGACCAGCGCGTTCTTGGCCAGACGCTCTTCGGCGGCCCAACGCGATGCCATGAGCGCCATGAACTGATCACCATCGCCCACCTTGCCTGTCTCGTCGATCAAGATCACCCGGTCGGCGTCCCCGTCCAGACAAATACCCACATCCGCGTTATTGCTCAGAACGGCGGCAGCGGCCTGTTCGGGGTGGGTCGATCCACAGGATTCGTTGATGTTAAAGCCATTGGGCTTCACGCCGATCTCGATTACCTCGGCCCCCAGTTCCCACAGGGTTTCGGGGGCAACTCGGTGTGCCGCACCATTGGCGCAGTCGATCACAACCTTCAGACCTTCAAGCCCCATCTGACGGGGAAACGATGATTTCACCCGCTCGACATAGCGAAAGCGGCCATCATCGATGCGCTTGGCCCGCCCGATCTTATGCGCAGGGTTCATCTCGACGCCATTCGCGACAAGGGCCTCGATCTCGGCTTCGACGTCATCGCTCAGCTTGAAACCATCCGGTCCGAAAAATTTGATCCCGTTGTCTTTGGCCGGGTTGTTGCTGGCCGAGATCATCACCCCCAGATCGGCGCGCATCGACCGCGTCAGCAATCCGACCGCAGGCGTCGGCACCGGGCCCAGCAAAAGCACGTTCATGCCCGTCGACGTCAGCCCCGCCGTCAGCGCGTTTTCGAACATGTAGCCCGACAGCCGGGTGTCCTTGCCAATGACCACGCGGTGCACGCCGCCGGCCTGACCGCCAAAATACCGGCCCACCGCAGCCCCGATCCGCAGCGCGTTTTCCGCCGTCATCGGATAGATATTCGCTTCGCCGCGGATGCCGTCAGTTCCAAATAGTTTTGTCACAAAAATGTCCCTTCAAAATGTGCAGCCTGCCACAACGCCACGGCCTGTCGGGTCTTACCGACGTCATGCACACGGATCATTTGCACGCCTTGCGATAATCCTGCAAGGGCAACCGCGATCGACCCGGGCGTCCGGTCCGCCGCGTCGGGGGCTTGCCCGATGGTTCCGATGAATTTCTTGCGCGACACCCCAAGCAACAGCGGCGTGCCCAGCATATGAAACAGGCTGATCCGTGCCAGCAGGGCAAGGTTGTGGTCTTGGGTCTTGCCAAAGCCGATGCCGGGGTCCGCAAAGATCAAGCTGCGCGGTATACCGCTGTGTTCCAAAAAGATAATCTGGCGATCAAGCGCGTCGTATACATCCAGCAAAACATTGTCATAGGTCGGGTTCAGATGCATCGTTTCCGGGTCACCTTGGGCATGCATCACGCAAACAGGCACGCCGCTTTCCTCGCAAAACGGGGCAAGACCGGGATCGTAGGTAAAGCCGGACACGTCATTGACCATATCGGCACCCATCGCCACTGCCGCTTCGGCGATGGCGGCCTTCCGCGTATCAATCGAAATCGGCAGGGTCACCCCCGACGCCCGCAGCGCGGCAATCACCGGGGCAGTGCGGCTGATTTCCTCTGCCGGGGCGACGGGGCTGGCACCAGGGCGCGTGGATTCGCCGCCGATGTCGATCACATCGGCCCCCGCCCGCGCCATCGCCAGCCCGGCCTGAACTGCAGCTTGCCCCTCCGCGAATTGCCCGCCATCTGAAAAACTGTCTGGGGTCGTGTTCAAGATGCCCATGATCCGCGGGCGGTCCATCGACAGCCCCACGACGTCTGGGCGGGGTGCCGTCAGCCGCCCAAGTGCCGCGGCGGGCACCGACTGCGCAACCAACACCCGTGGTGCGGCATGACGCGAAAGCGCCTCGACATGCGTGAACCACCCCCACCCCCCTGCAAGGGGCAACGCCGATGCGGGACGAGCCGGACCTATCTGGACCAATGGTCTGAAATACTCCGCCATGGCGGCTAAAGCGTCCGTTCGGTCACCGCGACCGCGCGCAGCGGCACCGACGCCTTCGCTGGCAGGGCCGCGCCGATCACCAGCATTTCCGTGGCATAAAAGCTGGCGGCAAACCACGCGGCCAATGCGACGGAATCGCGGGGTTGGACCGATGGCGTATCGACGCTGTCCAACACGATCTTGGACGGGGCCCAGACCGAGGTCTGCCCGTTCTTCATCGCCCAATCCAATTCGGTCCGGGTCGCCACCACAACGCAGCGATCATCCTTCGAGGCCAGCACCCAGGCGTTTTGCTCGATTGCCAGCAGATCGATGCGCCGCTGCGCCATTTTATGTGCTACCTGCGGTGCTGCCGTGTCGGACGCCCCAACGCACAGGATCAGCGGGCGGCCCATCTGTTCCAGCTGGTCCAGCCATGCGGACAAATGCGGCGATCCAATCGCGTCATTGCTCAGATAGACAAGTTCGGGATGTGGGACTTTGGCCGCATTGGCGCGCACGTCGGGGGCGTCATCGCGGGCGCGCACGATCTCAACTCCCAAGGCACCGGGACCCCGGTCCAGCTTTTCGATCCGAACGAAGACCCGCATGGCCTGACGTTCCAGCAAAATCCGGTCGGCGACACGCTCTGCCAGCGTTTCCAGAAGGTTCAGGCGTTCGTCCGCCAGTTCATATGCGATGGCTTCGGTCACCCTGTCATAGGACAGGATGCGGTCCACGTCGTCATCCACCGGCCCGGTCAGGGGCTGCACTTCGACGACCACGTTGAAACAGATGCGTTGCGTGACACCGCGTTCGGCTTGAAACGCCCCTATCTCCAACTCGACGATGTGATCGCGGAGCGATATCCGGTCAAGTGGTGCGGGCCCGGCGGTCGCCACGGAACGCTCGGAAGGGTGCGCGAAGGCAAGCCTTGTCTCACTGGTCATCATCGGGGCCCTTGCTGCTTACGCTGATGACGATCCTAGATCATCATCCCGCGTTTACCAAAGCCAGTCGCGGCTGGCCAGCCACCAAAGACGACACCTGCCGTCCTAGTTCGATGCCGTCTTGACCCCGTCACGGTAGAACAGATGCACACCGATCTTGGCGGTGCGCGTGAACACGCGCGACCAGCGCGGGCTGACGCCCGTGGTATGGTAATAGGTGGCCCCGTTCGTCAGCGTCGGCGCTTTGCCATCCAGTGCTGCGCGCGCGATTTTGCCAACGGCAGCATAGGCGCGGGGTTCGGCGATCACTTCGGCATTGCCATCGCAGGTATAGGTGAACTGACACTGATATTTTTTGCCGGTACCCTGATTGATGACACTGCACAACGATCCGGGAAACCGCGCCGATTTCACCCGGTTCATGATCACTTCGGC
Organism: Sulfitobacter sp.; assembly: GCA_041579395.1. Lineage (GTDB taxonomy): Bacteria > Pseudomonadota > Alphaproteobacteria > Rhodobacterales > Rhodobacteraceae > Sulfitobacter. The sequence continues at coordinate 5,194 of JBFGFW010000050.1, read as the reverse complement.
GACCGCGAATTGGCCTTTGACGGTTTCGCCGCGCGCTTCGAAGTACAACGCCTCGGACAGGCAGCGCCATTGCTCGCCGCCGGATGCCTTGGGCTGGCTTGCCAACCAGTTGCGGGTAAATTCGACATTGCTTGCGGCATTGGCAGATGCAATCATCGTTTCCAGACGCTCGGACCCGACCGATCGCAGGCCTTTGGCCTCGATATCAGCCAGCGCCTTGGCTTGTTGAGAGTTGGCAAAGGCCACGGCTGGGGTTAATAGCGTCAGAGCGACAGCGGCACAGGTGGCCGTTTTTTGGAGCAAACGCATTGAGCGCCTCATGAGTCATTTCAGTCTCGGTCGCCTAACCACCCAAAGTCCTTACGTAAACCCAAACTGAGTCATTTGCGCGGGAACCCGCGCAGCAATGCTATATCTTGAGAACTGGCTTAGCCCGCTACTCGATTTTGTGCCTGATCGCCAGCTGCGCCGCCGCCAGGCGTGCAACTGGAACGCGAAAGGGTGAACAGGACACATAATCAAACCCGGCCGCGCGGCAAAATTCTATCGATTCGGGGTTGCCGCCATGCTCTCCGCAGATCGACAGCGTAATCCCAGGTTGTGCTGCTCTGCCCCGGTCTGCACCCAACTTCAGCAGCTCGCCCACGCCGTCCTGATCCAGCATATGAAACGGGTCTTCGGGGAAAACACCCTGCTGGACGTAGGTCGACATGAACCGACCCGCGTCGTCGCGGCTTAGCCCATAGGTCATCTGCGTCAGGTCATTTGTCCCAAAACTCAGGAACGAACAATAAGGCGCAATTTCCCCTGCCCGCAATGCGGCACGCGGTGTTTCGACCATCACGCCAAGGCGGTAGGTGAACGTCGCGCCGCGCTCGGCACGTACGGCAGTGGCGATCTTGTCGATGCTGGCCTTGACCAGTTCAACCTCGCGCTTGGCCGACACCAGCGGGATCATGATTTCGGGCACCACCGGGTCACCGTCGCGGCTCGCTTCTATGGTGGCCTCGAAAATCGCGCGGGCCTGCATTTCATATATCTCGGGAACGGTCACACCAAGCCGCACGCCGCGCAGGCCCAGCATGGGGTTGTATTCCGACATCGCCTCGATCCGCCGGGTCACATCGGACAGCGGCAGATCCAGCGCGTCGGCCAGATCGCGTTGGCCCGACCGGCTGGTGGGCAGGAATTCATGCAAAGGCGGATCGAACAAGCGGATGCACACCGGCTGCCCCTGCATGATGCGGAACAATTCGATAAAGTCCTCGCGCTGCATCGGCAGCAGGCGTTCCAGCACGGCGCGACGTTCTTCGCTGCTGTCGGCAAAGATCATTTCGCGCATGACGGTCAGGCGGCTGGGATCAAAGAACATATGCTCGGTCCGGCACAGGCCAATTCCGTGCGCGTTGAAATTCCGGGCCGTCTGGGCGTCGGCGGGCGTGTCGGCGTTGGCGCGAATGTCGATATCGGCGGCGTCCTCGGCCCATTCCATCAGCTTTTGAAAGGTCGTATCGAGCAACGCTTCAAGCGTCTCGGCGGCACCGGCCAGCACTTCACCCTTGGTGCCATCCAGCGTGATTTCGTCACCGGCCTTGAAAACACGCCCGTCGCTTGACGTGATCTGCCCTTTGACCAGATCAAAGCGCATCGTTGACGCGCCCACCACACAGGGCAGCCCCATGCCGCGCCCGATCACCGCCGCGTGGCTGGTGATGCCACCGCGCTCGGTCAAGACGGCCTGAGCCGCGTGCATGCCGCGAACATCCTCGGGCGAAGTTTCGCGGCGCACCAGAATGCACGGCTCGCCGCGCGCGGCACTGGCCTGCGCGTCATTGGCGTTGAACACGATCTTGCCGGTGGCAGCGCCCGGACTGGCGGGGATGCCGCGCCCGATCACGTCGCGGCGCGCATTCGGATCGACCTGACGGTGCAACAGCTCGGTCAGGGTGCGCGGCTGCACCCGCATCAACGCCTCTTCGCGCGAAATGATGCCTTCGTCGGCCAGCGCCACGGCAATCCGCACGGCAGCACGCGACGACCGCGCCACGCGCACACCGTCAAGGATGAACAATTCGCCGTCCGAGATCACAAATTCCAACTGCATTTCCGCACGCAGCTTTTCCCGCATCAACTTGGCATGTGCCTTCAACGTTCCGAACGCTTCGGGGGCATGTTCTTCCAGCGACGGGCCACGCGGATCGCGCGTCAGGTACATTGCATCCACGTCACCCTGCAGCGCGTCGCGCCCTTGCGATTGGCTTAGATAGCGACCGGTGATCTGTGGCAGGCCCGTCGTGCTGTCGACCAGTTGCAACACCCCCGAGCCGCACAGCCCGGTGCCGACGCCAAACGCCATCTGCTGCACGATCAACCCTAGCCCCGCATCGACCGGTGCGCCCTTGGCCTGACGCAAAAGCCGCGCCGACGTGCCTTCCCACGCGCGGGCCATCGAACTGAGCACCGCCCCCAGTTGGGTTGCGCGGTCTTGAGGAAAAGGCTCCTCGGTCTCAAGCTCGTAGGCGCGCAGGGATTGGTCCAACGCGTCGCGGCCATCGCCTTCGACATCGTCGAACATGTCCGGGTCCAGCCGCGCGACGTTGACAGCATAGGATTGCACGAAACGGGTATAAAGCGCCGATGCGGGCCCTTCGCCGATGCGCGCACAATATTCGACAAAGCGCGCTTCGTTCATGCCGATGTTCAGCACCGCCCCCGGACCGCCCCAGTCCGGGTCCTGACTGGACGGGCGCACACACAGCAGCGCATCTTGGGGAAATTCATCGGCCACGGCCCGGATGTCAGGCATGTTGCCGCCAGCGATCTGGTGCACAGCATCAAACGGCAGCGTCACCGTGCGCGGCACCGGCAGGTCCAGCCGCACCAGCCGTTGCAGGCATTTCGCCCGCCCGCCGTGGGTTTCGGTGGTGATCGGGGCGCACTGGGTCACCAGCGTTGTAATGGCTTTATTCTGCACTGCGGCACCTTTTTTGTCAGTCCGCAGCATAGGCGTTCCGCGCATCGTGGCAAGAGCGGTATGGCAAGGCTTGATCGCCGTGCCCATCGTGGTGACTGGCGCGTCAGCCGTCGATCTTGGTCAGGTCCGCGACCGAGGTGCAGATCGTGCGGATCCGGCTGAGCAGGTTCAATCGGTTGCGCCGCACGGTGGCGTTGTCCGAATTCACCTGCACGGCATCGAAAAACGCATCGATCGGGCCGCGCAAAGACGCCATGGCGGACATGGCTGCGGTGAAATCCTGCGCTTCCATCGCCGGCTTGATCTGCGCTTCGGCATCGTCGAGCGCCTTGAACAGCGCGCGTTCTTCGTCCGTCTCGCTGAATTTCACATCGGCCCCATAGGAGTATTCGACCCCGTCGGCGTCCTCGGCCTGTGTCAGGATGTTGTTGGCCCGCTTGAACGCCTGAATCAGGTTTTCGCCGTCGTCGGTTCTCAGGGTCTCCGCCAGGGCTTTGGCACGTTTGACCAGTAACGTCAGGTCGTCGTTGCCGGGCATCGCGATGCAGGCGTCGATGATGTCGTGACGGACGCCTTGGTCTTTAAGGTAGACCTTGAGACGGTCGTGGAGGAAGGAGAGGAGGTCAATAGGCTTGTCCAGGTTTGTGAAGTCATCTTCGTCATTTGGGTCAGCAAGCTGCATACCATGCGCGCGAAACCCGCTGAGCGATGCAAGATAAACATCAACTGACAGCTCATTCTCGACCAGAATCCGAATAACTCCCAGCGCAGCCCTGCGCAGCGCAAACGGATCTTTCGACCCTGTCGGCTTTTCATCAATCGCCCAAAAGCCGGTCAACTTGTCGATCTTTTCGGCCAGTGCAACAGCAATGGAAACCGGCGCAGTTGGCACATCATCCGACGGCCCAAGCGGCGCATAGTGCTCCTTGGCCGCAGCTGCCACGGCATCGCTTTTGCCCGCCGCTTTTGCGTAATAGCTGCCCATAAGCCCTTGAAGTTCGGGGAATTCATAGACCATTTCCGACGACAGATCGGCCTTGGCGAAACGCGCAGCTTCGCGGGCCTCGTCCGCATCGGCCCCGACCATGGGGGCCAGTTCGCCCGCCAACGCTTCCATGCGCGCGATCAGCTCTGCCTGCGTGCCCAGTTTGTTGTGAAAGGTAACGTTGGACAGCCGGTCAACCCAGACCTGCATGCCCGCGTCGGATGTGGCAATGCGAAGATCGTTTTCCCAGAAGAATTTGGCGTCGGACAGACGTGCAGAAAGCACCTTTTCATTGCCAGCCAGAATTGTCGCGCCGTCATCGGCGGTGGTGCGGTTGGCGACGGTGATGAAGCGTTCAATCCGGCCCGTCGCGGGGTTGCGGACCGAAAAGAACTTCTGGTGTTCGCGCATGCTGGTTTGCAGCACCTCGGCAGGCAGGTCCAGAAACGCGTCGCCGATCCGTCCCATCAGCACGACAGGCCATTCGACCAGACCGGCCACCTCGGCCAGCAGACCGGCGTCATCGACCACTTCAAGCCCATTGGCAAAGGCCATGTTGGTCGCGTCATGCCAGATCGCATCGCGCCGTTCGCCTGCGTCGAGCATGACAAAGGCGCGTTTCAGTTTCGCGGCGTAATTCTCAAACCCGCTGACCGTGATCGTGCCCGGGGCCAAGAACCGGTGCCCGCGCGTGCTGGCCCCAGAGGCGATGCCATCGACCGACAGCGGCACAATCTGCGCGCCGTCTTCGGCAGACAGGATGCACAGGATCGACTGCAGGGGCCGCACCCACCGCAATGATCCTGTGCCCCACCGCATGGATTTCGGCCAAGGGAAGGTGCGGATGGTCGTCTCCAGCACCTCGGCCACGATGTCGGCGGCGGGGCGGCCGGGCTTCTTGATCATCGCAAACAGGATAGCGCCTTTGGGCGTGTCGCGTTCTTCAAGCTGGTCGCGGGTCAGGCCGGCTCCGCGCAAGAACCCCTCGATCGCCTTTTCGGGGGCGTCGGCGCGCGGGCCCTTGCGTTCCTCGCGGGTGGTCGGGCTGCTGGCCGTAAGTCCCTCGACGGCCAGGGTCAGGCGGCGGGGCGTCGCGAAGGCGGCCGCGTGAGCGTAGGTCAGCCCGGCCTCGACCAGCCCATCGGTCACGCGCTGTTTCAGATCCTCGGCGGCGCGCGACTGCATCCGGGCGGGGATTTCCTCGGAAAAGAGTTCGATCAGCAGATCGGGCATGG
>JBFGFW010000049.1:0-9567 GCA_041579395.1 Sulfitobacter sp. | reverse complement strand
GGAGGGTACCCCCATGCGGCCGCGTCACGTCAACCCCAAGCCCCGGTCAGATCAGCCGTGATCTTTCAACAGGCGCTGTTTTTGGCGCGACCAGTCCCGCTTGGCCGCTGTCTCGCGCTTGTCGTGCAGCTTTTTACCCTTGGCGATGCCGATCTTGATCTTGGCCTTACCACGGTGATTGAAATACATCACCAACGGTACCAGTGTCATGCCTTTGCGCTGCGTTTCGTTCCACAGATTGGACAGCTGCTTTTTCGACACCATCAACTTGCGGCGGCGGCGTTCTTCGTGACTGAACGTCTTTGCCTGCGAATAGGGTGCGACATAGGAGTTCACCAACCACAGCTCGCCGTCTTCCACAGCAGCATAGCTTTCGGCGATATTGGCTCCGCCCTGCCGCAGCGACTTGACCTCGGACCCCTCAAGGATGATGCCACATTCGATATCATCCTCGATCGCGTAGTCGAACCGCGCCCGACGATTTTCTGCGATGACCTTGTAATTCGGGTCTGACTTTGACGATGCGTTTACCTGAGACATGGCAAGGATGTAGGCTGCTGGGGCTCCGCGTGCAAGATGGCGGTGATTGATTGCGCTTACCGAACAATCGAATGGCGCAATTTACCGTGTGCGGTTCTCATTTCACAAAAAAGCCATTATTCCCGCATACGTGGTTAACCGCGCTTCCGGGGGAATTTGTTTTGCGTTTCAATGGTGCTTGTTTGGGCTTGGCAGCTGCAATCTTGTTTGTTTCCTCGGTGGTCGGGCACGCCAAGGAACCCTTGCGCATTCTGGTTCTGGGCGATTCCTTCATGACCAGCCACGCGATGACCGATCAAGCCGTGCCAGATCAATTGCGCAAAAATCTTGGTGCGCGGGTCAAAAGCCGCGCCTTCGCCGGCGCACGGTTCCGCTATAACCTGCCCCTGAGCGGTGCTTTGGGGATGAACATCTCGAAGCAGTACCGCGACGGGCCGTGGGACTGGGTGGTGATCAATGGGGGCGGCAACGACCTGTGGCTGGGCTGCGGATGCACACGCTGCCAACGCCGCCTGAACAAGCTGATCAGCCCGGACGGCACATCAGGCGAAATCCCTTCGCTGGTGACCAGGGCGCGTCAGTCGGGGGCGCGGGTCGCATTTGTCGGCTATCTGCGCAGCCCCGGAATGTGGTCGCCAATTGAGCATTGCAAAGAGGAAGGCGACGCGCTTGAGGCGCGGGTATCGGTGATGGCACAGCAGGACCGTGGCGTGACATTTGTGTCGCTGGCCGATCTGGTTCCCATTGGCGACAGCTCGTTCCATGCGGCTGACATGATCCATCCATCCGTAAAAGGCAGCAAGGCAGCGGCGGCGCGGATTGCACAGGTGTTGAAGGGCAATAGGTAGCGTCCGACCCTTTGGCAACTGCGCTTCGCGACAGGGGTATTTCCGGTCAACCCGCCACAGCGCCGACGCATTGCATCAGCGCAACTTCGACCGATCAATCACCCAGCTTGGCGTGAACTTCACCCAGATCAATCTCTCCGATCGGCATCTTGTTTGCCGGGTTGTCGAAGTCGTATTTGAACAGCTCGAAATCGCGTTTATAGATTTCGCGCACCAGATGCATTGACAGGTCATCAAAATAGTCTTCGACGGGATGGGCGCGTTTGGGGCCGTGCCCTTCGGATTCGTTAAATCGGGGGATATCCGCCAACTTGACCTTGTGCGGCGTCTGGATGGAATCCAGGACGTCCTGCATGCCGTCGTTGAATTTTTCGGTCCACACGATGTTATCGTAGGTGCCACCGTTCACGATAAAAGTGCTGACATGGCCAGCCTGCGCCGACCAGTGAATGTCCGGGTCCATCGGCCTGCGCCACCGAATGGTGTCACGCGCAAACAGCAGGAACCTGCGAAAGCTGGCAATCTGGTCAAATTCTTGCTTGCCGTCCGCGCCCCCGACTTCGATCCCGTATTTCTGCACCAGCAACGGCACCAGATTCCCGCGATAGCGCTTGCCGTTGCGCTGAATGCCGCAAATCTTGTCGAAAAATGAACTGAGCACGCGGGTATAGGGATTGCGCACGCAGGTGAACGCATAGGACACGTGGTTTTGCACATTCTCAGCGATGGGGGCCTGTGAGTCCTCAAGCGCCCACTTGTGCATGCCAGACTTGGCATCGTGAATATCGCCGTCAAAGAACGTCCCATGGTCGGAATAAAACATGATCTGACCAATGGTCGAACATGCGCATTTGGGCACCACACGGTACACAACGCTTTCGCTTTCCGTCATCCAAGTCCCTGGAAAACCCATCGTCTGCCCGGCCCCCTACGCTTTTTTTGTCATTTATGCCGCCATTTACGGCAACAGAATGGCCTTTCATCATAAAAAACAAATATTCGCGGTTTATTCAATCGCTGATCGTCTTTATCAATCGAGAACGTAAATAGTAAGGGCAGCAACTTCCAACATGGCCAGAATCGCCTATATCCTGCTGTGTCACAAGGATCCGACTGCGATCATCAAGCAGGCGGAACGGCTGACGGCTTCTGGCGACTACATGTCGATCCATTTCGATGCCTCTGCCAGCGAAGTCGCGTTTGCGCAAATCACGACGGCTTTGGCCAAGAACCCCAACGTCACCTTTGCCCGCAAGCGCATCCGCTGTGGCTGGGGCGAATGGTCATTGGTACAGGCGACCTTGAACGCGGTCCAAAGCGCCGTCGACAGCTTTCCGCGCGCGACGCATTTCTACATGCTTTCCGGCGATTGCATGGCGATCAAATCGGCTGAATACGTCCACAGCTATCTGGATGACAACGATGTCGATTTCATCGAAAGCTTTGATTATTTCGACAGCGACTGGATCAAGACAGGCTGGAAAGAAGAACGCCTGATCTACCGCCATTGGTTCAACGAACGTGCCCAGAAAAAGCGGTTCTACTGGATGTTCGAAATCCAGAAACGTCTTGGGCTGACCCGCAAGATCCCGCATGACCTGCAGATTCAGATTGGCAGCCAATGGTGGTGCCTGCGTCGCCAGACCATTGAAATCGTTCTTGAATTCATCAAAAAACGTAAAGACGTGATGCGGTTTTTCAAAACCACATGGATCCCGGACGAAACCTTTTTCCAGACGATCGTGCGCCATCTGGTACCCGAGACCGAAATTCGGGTGCGGACACTGACTTTCTTGATGTTCTCCGACTACGGCATGCCGCTGAATTTCTATAATGATCACTATGATCTCTTGTTGTCACAGGACTATCTGTTCGCCCGCAAGATCAGCAGCGAGGCGACCGACCTCAAACGGCGCCTTGGCCTGCTGTACTCCGCCAAAGGGGTCGATTTTCAGATCAGCAACGAAGGCCGCAGCCTGTTTACCTTTCTCAGCGGCCGTGGCCGGATCGGGCGCCGCTTTGCCACCCGTTTCTGGGAGACCGAAAGCACGCTGGGGCGCGAACGCGAATTGCTGATTGTGATCTGCAAAAAGTGGCATGTGGCCAAGCGGGTGCTGGAACGGATCCGCCAAACGACGAATCTGCCGTCCATCGAATACCTGTTCAACGAAGAAAGCACGCCGCTGCCCGATCTGGGCGGCATACAAAACACCCTCGGCAAGCGCACCCGCCACCGGCGCGCGTTGATGCGGATGCTGTTTGATTATTATGAAACCGACCGCCTGATCGTCTGCATGGACCCGGGCAATATTGAATTGCTGAACGATTTCGCCTCAGACCGCTCGGTGACCCGTATCCTGGAAATCGAATGCCAGTTCAGTGATGATTATCTGACCGGCCACGCCAGACGGGTGGGCCTTGCCGGTGAGCGCACATCTGAGGATACGCTGGAACGGCTGTTGCCTACGATCCGCAACGACATGGTGTTCGAATCCGACCGCATCCGCGATTCACAATTCGAACATTACGGGCGGATGCGCGAAAATGCGTCAACGGACGAAAACGCCGAGACGCTGGCAGCTTTCCTGCAAATCCCCCGTGAGAAAGCCCACGAAATCGCCAACACGCATTATCTTTTTTCCGACTAAGGACATCCCATGGCCTATGCCTATGACGACCAGAACATCTTTGCCAAGATACTGCGCGGCGAAATTCCCAATCAGACGGTGTACGAATCCGACCACGCGCTGGCATTTCGCGATATCCAACCGCAGGCCCCTACCCACGTGCTGGTGGTCCCCAAAGGTCCCTATATCAGCTTTGACCACTTCGCCGCCGAGGCATCTGACGATGAAATCGTTGGTTTCATCCGCGCCATCTCCGAGGTCTGCAAAGCCGAAGGCGTCACTTTGGCCGCAGGCGACGGGTTCCGGATGATTTCGAACGCGGGCCGCGACGGTGTCCAGGAAGTGCCCCATCTGCATGTGCATATCCTTGCCGGTCGCCCATTGGGTCGGATGCTTGCCCGGGTGGACTGACCCCGCTTCTCTGGCTCTGAAATATCCCGGGGGGCCCGTCAGGGCGGGGGCAGCGCCCCCAACTACCCCCCCAGGCCAATTGACATCCAGCTTAACTTTTCCTGCGGCTGGCTCTCCAACGAGAAAACCGGCTTTGCTTTTCAGCCAGATCATCCTCGATCCGTTCCAATGTCGGGTCGATGCGTTTTTGGCGGAACCTGCGCCAGCGCACCCAGATGGCATAGACCACCGCTAAAAGCAGCGTCAGGATGATGATGTTGACGAACGGGATGCCCTTGCTCACGTCAGGTCCTGCAACGGGGCGTATGGAAATCGCGTTGGGGAAAATCGACAGGAATTCGTTGCGCCAGCCATAATGCTTGATCGCAACGAATTGCGGCGCATCTGCCGACGACCGCAGATCGGCGGCTTCGGCCTGCAAGTTGGTCGTGTCAAACTTGAAATAGGGTGGCCAGCCCCAACCTGTGTCTTCGTTGCGATATACCATGACATCGCCCTTGGCGCGCCGCGTCTGGATGAAAAACACATCCCGGTTGCCCAGTGTAGTATCGTTTCCTACGTCCGCGTTGGACCAGAAAATCGAATTCTCGCCGAAATCGATCCGCTTTTCATAGGTGTCGGTAATCCGCACAATGTCGGTCTGCGGCAGTGTGTAATGCAGAAATCCGGCCACGATCGTCCAGATTGTGATCCAGAAAACCCATTTGATGATCCGCATGGCCGCCTCCAGTTAACTAAAGTTGGTGAGGTATACGATCAACACAATCAACACCACAGGAACAATATAGACCCCGAGTATCAATTTGCGACGGATCGAGCGATCATATTTCTTCAGCCCGCGCCGGACAAAGGTTTCGCGGTCAACACGTTGCGGGCCTTCGTGCCATTTGCGAAGCAGTTTGCCGCGTCTGATCCTGCGTGAATAAAGCGACACCCCGATATAGATGATGGTTAATACACCAAAACCAACGACGACCAGTTGAAGCAACGCAATCATGGTCAGGCTTCCTTATTTTCACTCCGCGCGGCGCGGCCAATACAGTCTTTGTATCATTATACCATGGCGCAGCGGCGAAGCCCGCGTAACTTGCGATGGTTTGATACGCCAACGGGGCATCCGGCCCTAGGGCTTGACGGGCCAGACGACTGTGATCTCTGTACCGGCATCGCTTTGGGGCATCAAAAGTTCGCCACCAAGCTGCTGCGCTGCGGCCAACAGAATCCGCATGCCCAGACCACTGCCCGACCGCCGCTCCTCCGGAATGCCCGGTCCATCGTCGGCGCACGTTAGATGATAAGCATTTCCCTTGTGCTGTCCCGTCACACTGAAGGTCCCGCTTTTGCGACCCTCGTATGCGTATTTTGCCGCATTGGTCATCGCCTCGTTGACGATCATCCCGACGGATGACGCCGACCGTGACGACAGATGGCAATGCTCCACCCTATAATGCACCTTTACGGTACTTGGCATCTGTTCCTGCGTGGACCGCACGACCTTGCCCAGAAACGCCGAAATATCCACGGATGCCCCGGTATCCGTCAAATACAGTGCCTCGTGCAGGCGACTAACTGTGGCCAGCCGCCCCTGGACCGCTTCCAGTGCGTTGCGGGCGTCTTGGGATTTTTCGGCACGCACCTGCAGCCGGATCAGCGCCTCAAGAGATTGCAGCGAATTCTTAACCCGGTGGTCGACTTCCTTGTGCAGGATTTCGGCATCGGCAAGCGCCTTGCGCAACGCAATCTGGCGCATCGCCTGCCCTGCCAGCACCTTGAGCGCGCGGCGTTGAAAATCATTCAACTGTCGCGGTTCGCGACCCAGAACGCACAGGGTCCCAAGCGGCAGGTTTTTATCGTCCTCAATCAGCGCACCGGCGTAGAACCGGATCTGATCATCGCCGACGACAAACGCGTTATTTACCGTGCGCGGGTCAGATGCTGTATCATTGATCTCAAGATAATCGTCTGCAGCAATGGCGTGGGCGCAGATGCTGCCATCGATATCACTGCCGTCAATTTCCAGACCTGTCTTCGACTTGAACCATTGCCGACCTTCATCCACCAGTGAAATCAATGCGATCGGTACGTTGCAAATTTCTGCGGCCAATTGGGTGATTTCGTCGAACCCATCTTCGGGGGCCGTATCAAGGATGTTGTAGCCACGCAGCAACGCAAGACGCATCTCTTCCTGCTCGATCAAAGCTGCTTTCATAAACGACACTCGCAAAACTGTGCAGGCATGCACGAAGCGGAAGAAACAAAATTAAGAACGGGACGGCCCAACCACACCGCAAACAGGTGCGATGCCCCAAAATAGATAGGAAAATGCAGAGGTCAAGTCGCTTTACCGGACGCTGAACGCCAGTGGTCCGAAGCGGTATTTTAACTGGCCCCATCCGGTACGCGCTATTTCCGCGTACCGGATGAAAACCGCCTGCATCTAGGCGGTGCAGTCTTAGCCTACGACGTTGAACTCTGGCCCATAGGGATAGCCGGTGATGTTGTCGTTGCCGTCTTCGGTGATGACCAGAATGTCATGTTCACGGTAGCCACCGGCACCGGGCTGATCGGCCCCGAGCGTCAGCATCGGCTCCATCGAGATGACCATGCCGGGTTCCAGAACCGTGTCGATATCCTCGCGCAGTTCAAGCCCCGCCTCGCGGCCATAATAGTGCGACAAAACCCCAAACGAGTGGCCGTAGCCAAAGGTCCGGTATTGCAGCAGATCGCGTTCCTCAAAGAAGGCGTTGATCTTGTGGGTCACATCCGCACAACTGGCACCGGGTTTCAGCAGGCTCATCCCGTATTCATGCGCCGCCACATTCGCCTGCCATATTTTCAGACTTGCAGCATCCACATCGCCTGCGAACATCGTCCGCTCAAGCGCGGTGTAGTAAGCCGAGATCATCGGAAACGTGTTCAGCGAAAGGATATCGCCCCGTTCCAGCTTGCGAGCGGTCACCGGGTTGTGTGCGCCGTCGGTATTCAGCCCCGACTGGAACCAGACCCAGGTGTCGCGGTATTCAGCGTCCGGGAACCGCTTGGCGATCTCAAGCTCCATCGCGTCGCGACCCGCCATGGCGATGTCGATCTCCCGCGCGCCGATCTTGACAGCATCGCGGATCGCATGGCCGCCCACGTCAGCGACCTGAGCAGCCTGACGGATCAGCGCGATTTCGGCGTCTGATTTGTGCATCCGCTGGCGCATCGTGGTCTCGAACAAATCAACCATCGTGACCGGCTTCAGGAAATCCTCAAGCTTGTCGCGCTGCATCAGGGTCAGGTGATCACCTTCATAGCCGACGACGCCGCCTGTGCCGGTCACGGACGCAACCGCCCGCCAATAGTTGTCGCGCTGCCAGTCGGTGTAGGTGATGTTGTCGGCAAAGCTGCGCCGCCAAGGCTGGCCCGCGTCGATCCCCGCCGAAATGGTGACGCAATCTGTGTCCGTCACGACCAGACCGTAGGGCCGGCCAAAGGCGCAGTACAAAAAGCCGGAGTAGTACGCGATGTTGTGCATCGATGTGAAAACAGCCGCCGTGGCACCCGCGGCATCCATCCGTTCGCGCAGTTCGGTTAGCCGCGCTTCGTATTCGGCAGCCTCAAACGGCAGCGGGGATTTGCCGCCGTTGTGGAATCGGTACATATCGGGACGGGCGGTTTTAGAGGTGTTGGTCATATCAGACCCTCCTTTTCAGAAAGGTCCCGGCGTTCAGGACGCAAGAGCCATCAGTTCAGGACGACGCCATCGTCCAGGCCCTTGGCAATCCTTCGCTTATTTCCGCATCCCGATCAAGGGGTCACTTGATCCCCAAAAGCGCTTTTACCATGTCGCTTTCTGGGTCCTCCAGAAAGTCGATGATGTCAAAGTGGTGACGGCCTTCGACGATCGTTTGCCTGGCACCCCAGACACGGGAAAACTGTTCAGCCTGCTCAAGAAACGCAGGGCGTTCATCGGCACCGACCCAGATGGTAACGTTCACGCCATGCGGCGGGGTCATGTTGGTTGGGCTTTCGGCTGTCGCCTCGGCCTCGTCCAGTCGCAGAATATCGTTCATCGTGGTCTGCAAAAGCGGCAACAGATCGGCAACCGGCGAGATTGCCACGATATTTTCGATCCGGTCACGCACGTCGCCTGGCAACACCAGCGGGTCAGTCATCCGCGCGACCAGCTGCCCGCCCGCAGAATGGCCCGCCAGCGCGATCATGCCTTGGGTGCGCTTGGCAATGTCGATCAGCGCGCGGGCAACCTGGCCGGTGATCTGGCTGATCCGCACATCGGGGCACAAGTCATAGCCGATCATCGCGACAGCATACCCCCGAGACAGAGCCCCCGCCGCCAAATGCGACCAGTCCGATGGCGCAAAGGCCTTCCAATAGCCGCCGTGTACGAACACAACCGTGCCGCGCGATACGCCTTCGGGTTCGAAAAAGTCGTACACCTCGCGGTCGGTCGGACCGTAAGAGATCCCCTTTTGTGCCCGGAAGCCAAGCCTCTTGCGGAACGCGGCCGCCGCCTTTTGCCAGCGCGGCAGAAAGTCGTCTGCGCCGTCGATATAGGCGGCATTGGCATAGGCGTCATCGAGTTGCATTTAAGATCTCCCCTGATGTTCCAATACAAACTGGAACTAGACATTTATAGCGAATGTTGGTTTGGGTGCCACAGACAAAAAGCGGAGACATCGAAATGACTGACGCGAAGACAAATCTAAAATCCATGCTGAAAGATCCAAGCCTGCTGGAAACCCGCGCCTACATTGGCGGCAAATGGGTGGATGGTGATGACGGAACCTTTGACGTTTTGAACCCAGCCCGCGGCGATGTGATCGCAAAGGTGGCCAACCTTAGCCGCGCGCAGGTGGCCGGTGCCATCGCGCAGGCCGAAAAGGCCCAGAAGGAATGGGCCAAATGGACGGGCAAGGAACGCGCGGCCGTCATGCGCAAGTGGTTCGATCTGATGATGGCCAATCAGGACGATCTGGGTGCCATCCTGACCGCCGAACAGGGCAAGCCGCTGGCCGAAGCCAAGGGCGAGGTCGCCTATGGCGCGTCGTTCATTGAATTCATGGGCGAAGAAGCCAAGCGGGTGTACGGCGAAACCATTCCCGGCCACCAGCGTGACAAGCGTATCACTGTGATCAAGC
>JBFGFW010000048.1:0-9569 GCA_041579395.1 Sulfitobacter sp. | reverse complement strand
GGCTCAGCCAATTGTGCCAACACCCGCGCCTTGGCGGCTTCCGGCATCCGGGTGTTGCTTTCGACAAAAGCCACCAGTTTGGCGCGTCGCTCGTCGGTCAATTCGATCATTTCGGGGCCCTCGGCTTCTGCACCGGGGCGCAGCGGCGTCACGGCAATGCCAGCGCCCAGCAGTGGTGACCGCGCCGCGACCACGTCGCGCCCGGCAATGTCTCCGCGCACCAGAACCTCGTCCCCGACCCGGCGCAAGACTTCGATCTGAACCGCCTCAAGCCGGTCTTCAGCGTCCAGAACCAGCACCCGCCCCTGCGCATCAAGCGCCGCACTTGGCAGGCGGATCACGTTATCAAGTTCCGGTTCGAGAATGCGCACGGTGACAAAATCGCCCGGCTTGAACCCAGGTGCCTGGGTAAGCAGTGCAAAGATCAACCGCCCGCTGGCCCCCTCACCGGCGGCGGCACTTGCGCGGGTGATCCGGCCCTTGGCTTGCAGGTCCACGCCTGCCACATCAAGGGTCGCGGTCACATCGGCATGTACCAACGTGCCGCTGGCGTCGATCAGCCGGGCGTATTGCGCGGTCGACACGCGAAAAGACACCTCAAGGTCATCGGGGTCAATCAGGTCGGCCAACCGTTCATTCGCCGACACCAACCGCCCTTCGACCACGGACGTGCCGCTTAATGTGCCATCAAAGGGTGCCGTGATCGTGGATTCGGCCAACCTTCGCTCTGCATCGGCCAAAGCAATCTGCGCGCGCGACAAGAGGCTTGCGGCCTGGTCGATCCGCGCTTCCGTCTGGGTCACGACTTGCCTGCGGGCCAGCACGGCCTGACGCGCACTGGACGCTGCCAATTCCGCCGTTTCTGTCGCCGTGGCCGTGCCTACGCCCCGGTCGGCCAGATCGCTTTGCCGTTGAAACGCACGGGTGCGCAAGGCAGCCTGCTCCTCGGCGGCCGCCTGTTCATCGCGCGCCAGCAGCAGCGCACGGGCTGCATCGCGCCCCTCGGCTTGGGCATCAAGCACGGCACTCTTGGCGCGCTCCACCTCGGCCAGGGCATCTGCATTGTCCAGTCGGACCAACACCTGCCCCGCCTGCACCGCACCGCCGTCTTCAAACTCGGGGGCCAGTTCGATGACGCGCCCGCCCACGGCGGCCCGCAGTTCAAGCTGGCGGCGGCTTTGGACGGACCCGAAACTTTCCAGGATCGGCACTTCGGTGCCCGGCACCGCCCGAACGACGTTGACGGCAAAGACCCGTTCTCGCGGCGCACGCGGCTCAGGCGCGTCCGCCATCCGCTTTTGCACGGCATTTCCGATCAGGTCTGCCGCAAAGATCAGCAGCCCCAAGGTCGCGGCCGCCAGAAACAGCCCGATCATGCTTTGCCGTAAAAAACGCATCTTAATCCGATCTTTGGCCCCGCCTGAAGGGCAATTTAGCGTTCAGTTTGGGAATACCAAATCACACTTGTGATACGGATGCACCGGTCGTTTCCGTCGCCACCGGGTCCGACATTCGCGGGCCAGTCACTTGCGCCGTTGATGTTCGTCCAGCCGCGGCATGATTTCAACGAAATTGCAGGGCTTGTGCCGGTAATCCAGCTGTTTCAGCAATATCTCGTCCCAGGCATCCTTGCAGGCTCCCGGCGATCCCGGCAGCGCAAAAAGATAGGTTCCCTGCGCGACGCCCGCGGTCGCGCGGCTTTGCACGGCCGAGGTGCCGATTTTCTGCATGGACACGATGGTAAAGATCGTTCCGAACGCGTCGATTTCCTTTTCATAGACATCCCGGTGCGCCTCGACCGTGACATCGCGGCCGGTCAGGCCGGTGCCGCCGGTGCTGATGACCACGTCAACCGCCGGATCGGCACACCAGATGCGCAACTGATCCGCAATCTGGTCACGCTCATCGCGCACGATCGCACGCTGCGCAAGCGTGTGCCCCGCATCTGCAATGCGCGCGACCAACACGTCACCGGATCGGTCTTCGGTCAGGCTGCGGGTGTCGGACACCGTCAGCACGGCGATCCGCACGGGGATGAAATCGATGGTATCGTCAAGTCTGCTCATGTCCGCTCCAGTACTGCCAAACGTGCGGCCAAGGCCACGAAAATGCCGCTGCTGACCCAGCGCAGCGCCCGCCCGCCGCGTGCCAATCTGCGGCCCAGTCCGCCCGCAAAGATACCCACCAACGCGTTGATGACAAAGCCACCTGCTGACAGCACCGCCCCGAAGACCAGAAACTGCACCAAGACCGGTCCGGCTTCGGGCACAACGAATTGCGGCACGAAGGCAAGCACGAACAGGATCACCTTTGGATTGGTCAGACTAACCACCAGGGCCCCGCGAAACGCCGATTTGCGCGGCGTGGCCATATCTTCCGCGTCTGCACCACCGCGCCAGGTTTGCACGGCCAGCCACAGCAGATAGGCGACACCGATCCAGCGGATGGTGTCAAAGGCCCACGGCAACGCCGCAATCACCGCACCCAACCCCAGACCCGCGACCGTCACATGAACCATGCCGCCCAAAGAAATGCCCGCGCTTGCCGCGATTGCTGCCCTGGGGCCGGATCGCACCCCCTGACCCAGACAGAACATCATATCCGCCCCCGGCGTCAGGTTCAGCGCCAGCGCCGCCGGCACGAAGCCCGCAAGCGTCAGCGGGTCAACCACGCGCAAGCCGATCTTTAAGCTGCAGAAGGTCGGCCCACGCTTCGCGCTTGAGTTCAGGGTTGCGCAGCAGTGCCGTCGGATGAAACATCGGCAGCACCGGCACGCCTTGGGCCTGTGCCCACTGCCCCCGCAATCGCGTGATCCCGCGTTTGCCCAACAGCGTTTGCGCCGACCAATTGCCCATGATCACCAGCATATCCGGCTTGGCCAGTTCGATATGTCGGGTCAGAAATGGCTTCATCATAGTAATCTCATCCGCCTTTGGGTCACGGTCTTGCGGCGGCCGCCACGGCAGGATGGTGGTGACATAAACAGGCGCGGTGGCATGAGCACGCCCCATGTCAATCGCCGCCAGCATTCTGTCCAGCAACTGCCCGGCGCGTCCAGCGAACGGCTTGCCGTCACGGTCCTCATCCTTGCTCGGCGCTTCGCCGATGATCATCACCCGCGCCCCTGGCGTGCCATCCGCGAACACCAGATTGCGTGCCCCTCGCCGCAGATCGCAATGCTCGAACGCCGCCATCGCCGCACGCAACGCGTCAAGCGACGCCGCCCCCGCTGCCGCGCGTTCGGCTTCGGCAGCCGGATCAGCCTCTGCGGACACATGGACCGGCGGTGCCGCGCCGGGTGCGGCAGCCTTGGGCTTTTCCAAGGCGGCAGGCACCTCATAGCGGTTGACGGGCGCGTCACAAATCGCCTCGGTCGCGCCAAGTTCGATCTGCCACTGCAAAAGCGCCAACGCCTGATGATATTCCGCTGATTCCATGGGGCCAACTTACGCGCTGCGTTCGGCAATAAAAATCCCAACTTCCAAATGGCCTTAAATCCATTCTGCCCCTACCACTTTAACTGCCGGTCGATTGCTTGCCCGCGCGCCCGCCGCGCCCTATAACGCATGAAATCGCGGGGGGTTGCCTGAATGAGTTTCGCACACCGACATCTTTTGGGCATAGAGCCGCTCTCCCAAATCGACATCACCACCCTGCTCGATCTGGCCGATACCTATGTCGGTCTGAACCGCCAGCCGCACAAGCACAGTGACGCGCTGAAGGGTCTGACCCAGATCAACATGTTCTTCGAAAGCTCGACCCGTACGCAGGCCAGTTTTGAAATTGCGGGCAAGCGGCTTGGCGCGGATGTGATGAACATGGCGATGCAGGCGTCATCGATCAAAAAGGGCGAAACGCTGATCGACACGGCGATGACGCTGAACGCCATGCACCCCGATCTGCTGGTGGTGCGGCATCCGCAATCGGGTGCCGTCGATCTGCTGGCGCAAAAGGTCAACTGCGCCGTTCTGAACGCAGGCGACGGGCGGCACGAACACCCGACCCAGGCGCTGCTGGACGCGCTGACGATCCGCCGCGCCAAGGGTCGCCTGCACCGTTTGTCCATCGCCATCTGTGGCGACATCGCGCACAGCCGCGTGGCGCGATCCAACATCATGCTTCTGGGCAAGATGGAAAATCGTATCCGCCTGATCGGACCGCCGACCCTGATGCCCGCCCAAATAGGCGAATTTGGCGTCGAAGTGTTCGACGACATGGAAAAAGGGCTGCAGGACGTCGACGTGGTGATGATGCTTCGATTGCAGAAAGAACGCATGGATGGCGGATTTATCCCCTCTGAACGCGAATATTATCACAGATTTGGGCTGGATGCCGAAAAGCTGTCTCATGCCAAGCCGGATGCCATCGTGATGCACCCCGGCCCGATGAACCGCGGCGTCGAAATCGACGGGACCCTTGCCGACGACATCAACCGCAGCGTCATTCAGGATCAGGTCGAGATGGGCGTGGCAGTGCGCATGGCCGCCATGGATCTGCTGGCGCGCAATCTTGTAAACAGCCGCGCGGGGGCCGCATGACAAAGGCTGTGACTGACCCCTTTTGGGCCAAGGTTCTGGAACCCGGCGAAACGCTGTTGTGGGCGGGCCGTGCCAAGCCCCGCCTGTCGCTGCGCAATTTTCACCTGTTGGGTCCGTTCATCGGCGCAGGCGGCACGATCGTCGCAGGGGCCATGTTGCTGACCTACAATGATCTGCCGGTATCGCAGTCCGTGATCCTTGCGGCGATCATTGCGCTGGTCGTGCTGTCGGTGGTCAAAGGGACAAGGCGTTGGACCGACGTGTCCCGCAACCGCTATGCCCTGACCGACAGGCGTGCGCTTTTTTTCCGGCGACAGAACGGCGAAACCCGCGTCAAAGCGTTTTCGCGGGCGGCGGAAACAAAGCCGGATGTCAGGCATACAAGCCCGCCGTCCGTTTTCTTCATCCGGCAGGAACCGGCAGGCGACACCGCGCCGGTTGCGCATTTGGGGTTTGAATATATCGTCGACAGCGACAGTTTAAGTGCATTGCTGGCATCACGTTACAAAGGTGAAAATTCATGACAACGTTGAAGATCGCAAAATCCGAAACCGGACAGATCAGGCTTTTTGTCGTAAACCGCGCCATTGATAGTATGGCGCATGACCTTCGCACGCAGGACAAGCAAGATCTGATCACCGACCTGCTTGGGTTCGATGTCCCCGAGGGAACAGCCGAACTTTTCCCGGTCTCAGATCTGACCGGTGTTGGCCTGCCCCGCTATTTGACCGATGGCTATGCCGTGACCGACGCGCAGATCGATCAGGACCGCGCCCGGCTCGAGGCGCTGGATGGCTATGTGCTCATGTTGTTTTCGTCGGCATTTGAGGGGCAGGCCACCACGTTGACCATCGGCCCCGACCTGACGTTGATCGGCACCTATGGAGAGACGCAGCCAGATATGACCGCGCCGCACCTGTCGGCAGACGCCGCGCAGCCGTACACCGGTGTGCCAAACCTGACGCCGTCGTCGCCACCGCGTGGCGGTGCGGGGGGAACAATCGTCGTTCTGGCCGTGGTCGTCGTTGTGGGCCTTATCGTATGGTGGGTGTTGTGAAGGACCCTAAACCCGATCCCAAGATGTCGGGTCGTATCGCGATGATTGCCCTGCTTGTCGCCTTTGGTGTGGCGGGCATGATGGTTTGGATTGGCGGTTGACCCGCTTGGTGAAAGAAAACACTGGCATGTTGCATTTCATCAACGCCCGCCTGATTGATCCCGAAGCACGGACCGTGACAAACGGCACCCTGCGGGTCGAAGCAGGCAAGATCACCGCGATCCTGTCGGCTGACGCACCGATCCCCGGCGACAGCGACATTGTCGATTGCCATGGCAAATACCTGGCCCCTGGCATTGTCGATCTGGGTGTCAAAGTCTGTGAACCCGGTGAGCGGCATAAGGAAAGCTTTCGCTCGGCCGGGCTGGCGGCTGCCGCCGGTGGCGTCACGACCATGATCACCCGGCCCGACACAAACCCCACGATCGACAGCCCCGAAGTGCTGGAATTCGTCACCCGTCGCGCAAACGAGGCTGCCCCCGTCAATGTCGTGCCGATGGCCGCGCTCACCAAAGGCCGCGACGGGCGCGAGATGACCGAAATCGGGTTTCTGATGGATGCCGGGGCCATCGCCTTTACCGATTGCGACCGGGTTGTCTCGGATACCAAGGTGTTTTCTCGCGCGTTGACCTATGCCCGCAGCCTTGGCGCGTTGGTCATCGCCCATCCGCAAGAACCGGTCCTCAGCCACGGGGCCGCCGCGACCTCTGGCAAATTCGCGTCGCTTCGCGGGTTGCCTGCCGTTTCGCCGATGGCCGAACGCATGGGGCTGGACCGCGACATTGCCCTGATCGAGATGACCGGCGCGCGCTATCACGCCGATCAGATCACCACCGCACGCGCATTGCCCGCGCTAGCCCGCGCCAAGAAGAACGGCTTGGACATCACCGCGGGCGTGGGCATCCACCACCTGACGCTGAACGCGTTGGACGTGGCCAACTATCGCACGTTCTTCAAGCTCAAGCCGCCCCTGCGCGACGAGGATGACCGCATCGCCGTGGTCGAAGCCGTGGCATCGGGCCTGATCGACATCATTTGTTCCATGCACACGCCGCAAGACGAAGAATCAAAGCGCCTGCCGTTTGAGGAAGCTGCCTCCGGCGCGGTCGGTCTGGAAACCCTGCTGCCCGCCGCCCTGCGCCTTGTCCATTCCGAAATGATGGACATCGCGACCCTGTGGCGTGCCTTGTCGTTTAACCCAGCAGTGCGATTGGGTCTGCCCGGTGGCCGTCTGAGCGTCGGCGCACCCGCCGATCTGGTGCTTTTTGACGATGGCGCACCGTTCTTGATGGACCGCGAGACACTGAAATCGAAATCGCGCAACACGCCCTTTGACGGGATGCGCATGCAGGGTAAGGTCTTGAAAACCTATGTGTCCGGAAACTGCGTCTATAAGGCCCCCTGAATATGCCCCTGATTGATTCTTCGCTTACCGTTTTGGCCCTGTGGGCTGTGATCGGATACCTTATCGGGTCCATCGCCTTTGGCATGGTGCTGGCCCGGATGATGAACCTGGGCGATCTGCGCACCATCGGGTCCGGTAACATCGGGGCCACCAATGTGCTGCGGACCGGCAACAAGAAGGCCGCCGCGCTGACGTTGTTCTTGGATGCGGCAAAGGGCGCTGTGGCGGTGCTGTTGGCCCGGTTATTTGCGGGCGAAGACGCCGCACAGATCGCCGCACTGGCCGTGATGATCGGCCACTGCTATCCCGTCTGGCTGGGCTTCAAAGGCGGCAAGGGCGTTGCAACGTTCTTGGGCGTGATGTTGGCGCTGGCCTGGCCGGTGGGGCTTGCGTGCTGCGTGGCATGGCGAATTGCGGATCTCACCACGCGCATATCCTCAAAGGCGGACCTGGCATCGGCGGAGTCATCCACGTTCTTTCTGGTTTTTCTGGGGTACGGATCGGCGCTAATTCTCGGCATCTTGCTGACGTTGCTAATTTTTTGGCGTCACCGCGCCAACATCAAACGCATCAAGGCAGGCGAAGAGCCCAAGTTCGGCGTGAAAAAGGCCTGACACGCCGTTGACCCCGGACACCGCGTTTCTGGCCGCCTTCCGTGCCCTGCCCATCGGCACATATACCGGGGCGTACTGTGCAGCGCGCTATGTCGTGTCCAAGTCCGCATTCAGCGGCGCGAAAAGCTGGAAACTGGTCGCGGAACAACTGGGCGGTCAGGACTATATCAGCCTGAACCTTTACGAACTGTCCAGCGGCCCCCGGCTTTACCCCTGCGAAATGCCCGCAAACAAGGTGATCGCCTTTGTCTGCGGGTTCATGCCAGAGGCCTAGGATTTAATAGGAATACTCGCCGTAGATCTTGTTTAGATCGCCATGCCACTTGCCATGATAGGCGTCCAGCAACTCGTCAGCGGGCACCTTGCCGGTCTCGATGCTTTCCTTCAGCGCGTTCAGGAAATGCGTCTCGTCGGGGACCATGCCCCCCGCGCCGCTGCGCGCGCGCGCCTTCAGCCCATGTTCGGACAGGGCCACCGCCTCGCGGGCCAGATCATGCATCTTGACCCCGTTCACCTCAGCCTGCAGCCCGTCGACGGACGCGGCAACCCGCAGGCCGTCGCGGGTTTCTGCGTCCCACCCCTTGACCAGATCCCACGCCCCGTCCAGCGCATCCTGATCATACATCAGCCCGACCCAAAAGGCTGGCAATGCGCACAAGCGCCGCCACGGCCCGCCATCAGCGCCGCGCATTTCGATGAATTTCTTGATCCGCGCCTCGGGAAAGGCCGTGGTCAGGTGGTCGGCCCAATCGCTGAGGGTTGGAATTTCGCCGGGCAGCGCCGGCAATTCGCCCTTCATGAAATCGCGAAACGATTGACCCAAGGCGTCGATGTATTTGCCGTCGCGATAGACAAAATACATCGGTACATCCAGCGCATAGTCGACCCAGCGTTCAAACCCCATCCCGTCTTCAAAGGCCCATGGCAACATGCCGGTGCGGGCCGGATCCAGATCCCGCCAGACGCGGCTGCGCCATGATTTATGCCCGTTGGGCTTGCCCTCGAAGAACGGCGAATTGGCAAATAGCGCTGTGGCCACAGGCTGAAGGGCAAGGGCGACGCGCAGCTTCTGCACCATATCGGCCTCTGACCCGAAATCCAGATTGACCTGCACGGTGCAGGTGCGGCGCATCATGACCCGGCCCATCGTGCCGACCTTGGCCATGTATTCGTTCATCAGTTTATAGCGCCCCTTGGGCATCAGATCCATCTGCTCGTGGGTCCACACCGGGGCCGCGCCAAGCCCGATAAAGCCCGCGCCGATCCGGTCAGCCACATCACGGACTTCGCGCAGATGCGCGTTTACCTCGTCGCATGTCTCGTGAATTGTCTCAACCGGCGCTCCGGAAAGCTCAAGCTGGCCGCCGGGCTCAAGCGACACGTTCGCACCGTCCTTGACCAAACCGATCAGCTTGCCGCCCTCTTCGACCGGGTCCCAGCCATGCGCATCGCGCAGACCCTCCAGCATGGCGCGTATCGAACAAGCCCCCTCATAGGGCAACGGCAGCAGCGTTTCCTTGTTGTACCCGAACTTTTCATGCTCGGTGCCGATGCGCCAATCTTCCTTGGGCTTGCAGCCGTCGGCCAGATATTGCGCCAATTGGTCACGGTGTTCGATCGGGCCGCCGCCGGATTGAGGGATGGACATAAGGGGGGAGGCTCCGGGATGATTTCAGTCTGACCTAGGGATGGTGGGATTTCTCAGGGGTGTCAATGCAACAGGGTCGCCCGCGGGCGCATCGGGCGGCGCTCCCAGATCACCACCGATACCGTCTTTTCATCCGCAAGCTCGGCCAGCATTCGCTCTGTCCGCAAGCCGGGCAAGGCCGCAAACGCATCGAAAAGCGCATCCGACCCCGCCGCATCTACAGGGATCATCACCGCGTCCTGACCGGGTTGTTCCAGCTTCCAATGCGCCGGGTATGCGCTGCGCTCTAGGCTCAGCCGTTCCAACT
>JBFGFW010000047.1:0-9658 GCA_041579395.1 Sulfitobacter sp. | reverse complement strand
GGTTGTGGCTTGCCGTGACCATGGCAACGGCGGGCGCATCCAGGTGGAACTGTGCGAAATACGCCATGGGTGACAAGCAGGGGCCGATGTCTTTGACGTGAATACCGGCCTGCATAAGACCCAGGATCAGCGCATTCTTGATTGACAGGGAATAGTCGCGGTAGTCATTGCCAACGGCGATGACAGGTTCGATTCCGCGCAGGTGCATCTGGGTGCCAAGACCCATGCCAAGGGCCGTGATGCCGGGCAGATTGATCGCCTCGGGGTATTGCCAGCGAGCGTCGTATTCGCGAAATCCCGTTGGTGCGATCATCGGGTCACGCAGGAATTCCCAGGTGTTTGGCGTCACGGTCGGCAATGGTTTGGTCATGAAAATATCCTGAATTGAAAGCGAAAGCGTTTCTGCAATATCGATATAAGGGATGCACCGTTGGATCAACTCAGAGGTTTGAAATGCGCGGTTTTGGTACCGTAGGCGCACAAGACCCGTCCGGACCCTACTTGTAGATCAACGTTCTGAAGTCGCCGTCCTGCGTGACCATACCGCGGTACATTCCCTCGCAATTAAACGGCATCGCGATGGTGCCTTTTGCATCGACGGCGATCACACCGCCCGACCCATCATTTTGCGCCAGATCAACGTTCACCACATGATCGGCGGCATCCGTCAGCGATTGCCCTGCGTGGCGCATCCGCGCAGCGATCTCGGCGGCAGCGGTAAAGCGAATGAACACCTCGCCGTGGCCGGTGCCAGACACGGCGCAAGTCGCGTTGTCGGCAAAGGTGCCTGCGCCGATCAAGGGCGTGTCGCCAACCCGACCGGGGGATTTTGCAGTCATCCCACCGGTCGATGTGGCGGCGGCCAGCGTGCCGTGTACGTCACAGGCGACGGCCCCCACCGTGCCGTGGCGGCGTGCGGGATCGTCGTCTTCGACACCATTGCGGCGCATTGTCAGGGTCGATTGCAGTGCGTCCCAGCGGGACTGCGTGAAGAAATAAGGGGCATCTTCAAAGGGCAAGCCAGCGGTCCGGGCAACGGACAGCGCGTTGGGGCCAATCAGAAATACATGATCGGTGTCTTCCATCACGGCGCGGGCGGCGCGGATCGGATTGCGCGGGCCAAAAATACCGCCGACGGCCCCGGCACGGCGTGTGGTGCCTTCCATAATCGCCGCATCCATTTCCTGCACGCCGTCGCTGGTGAACACTGCCCCGCGGCCTGCGTTGAACAGCGGCTCGTCCTCCAGCGCGCAGACGGCGGCGGTGACGGCATCAACGGCGCTGCCGTCGGCTGCCAATATCGCCTGCCCCGCCTCAAGTGCGCGGCGCAGGCCCGCGTGATAGGCGGCCTCCAATTCAGGCGTCATGGTTGATTTGAGGACGGTACCAGCGCCGCCATGCACGGCAAGGGAAAAGCGGGTCATTATTGGGCCTCTCGCTATGAAAAACCCCGCCCCAGACGAGGGGCGGGGGAAAGTGTGATCAGCCGATAATCGCGTTCAGCGTGGCCGACGGGCGCATCACCGCTTCGGTCTTGGCGGGGTCCGAATGGAAATACCCGCCCAGATCGACGGGCTTGCCCTGCACGGCGGCCAGTTCCGCCATGATCTTTTCCTCGTTCGCGGCCAGCTTTTCGGCAATCGGGGCGAAATGTGCCGCAAGACCCGCATCATCCGACTGCGCCGCCAGCGCCTGCGCCCAATACAGCGCAAAATAGTAGTGGCTGGCGCGGTTGTCGGGTTGGCCGACCTTGCGCGAAGGCGATTTGTTATTGTCGAGAATACCTTGGGTCGCGGCATCGACGGCCTTGCCCAAGATCCGTGCCTTGGCATTATCCTTTTGATCGGCAAGGAACTTCAGGCTTTCGCCGAGGGCGCAAAACTCGCCCAGAGAATCCCACCGCAGATGGTTTTCCTCGACCAACTGCTGAACGTGCTTTGGGGCCGACCCACCGGCACCTGTCTCGAACAAACCTCCACCCTGCATCAGCTTCACGATCGACAGCATCTTGGCCGAGGTTCCGAGTTCGAGGATCGGGAACAGATCAGTCAGATAGTCGCGCAACACGTTGCCGGTGATGGCGATAGAGTTTTCGCCCTTGCGGATCGTCTCAAGCGTCTGGCGCGTGGCCTTGGCAGGTGACATGATCTGAAACTTGTCGGCCACGCCCTTGGCTTCAAGGATCGGCTTCACATAGGCGATCAGTTCGGCGTCATGGGCGCGGTCCGCGTCCAGCCAAAAGATCGCCTCGCAGCCTTCGGCCTTTTGGCGGTCGATGGCCAGTTGCACCCAGTCTTCGATCGGTGCCTTGCGGGCAGATGCGGCGCGCCAGATGTCGCCCGCCTCGACGGCATGTTCAGAAATCACGTCGCCATTGGCGGCAATCATCTTGACCGTGCCATCGGCGGGAATTTCAAAAGTGGTGGGGTGCGATCCGTATTCCTCGGCTTTTTGGGCCATCAGACCGATGTTCTGGACGGTGCCCGACGTTGTGGGATCCAGCGCGCCGGTTTCTTTGAAATACTTGATGGTTTCGTCATAGACGGGCGCATAGGAACTGTCGGGGATCACGCAGTTGGTGTCATGTTCCTTGTTGTCGGGCCCCCAGCCTTTGCCACCGGCGCGGATCAGCGCGGGCATCGACGCGTCGATAATTACATCCGACGGCACATGCAGATTGGTGATGCCCTTGTCGGAATTAACCATGTACATCGGCGGCCTTGCGGCCATCGCGTCTTCGACCGCTTTGATGATCTCGGGCTTGTCGTCGATGCGGGTCATCATGTCGCCGATACCCGCATTAGGGTTCACGCCTGCGGCCTTCAGCTCATCGCCATATTCGTCGAATACGGGTTTCAGAAATTCGCGCACCGCATGGCCGAAAATGATCGGGTCGGACACCTTCATCATCGTCGCTTTCATGTGCAGCGAGAACAGTGTGCCGTCGTTCTTGGTCTCTTCGATCTGCTCGGCCAGAAACCGATCAAGCGCCTTGGCGGACATGAAGGTCGTGTCGACGACCGTTCCGGCGGGGAAGGAAACGCCGTCTTTCAGCACGGTTTCGCCGCCATCGGCGGCAACATGCACGATCTTGGCGGCACCGGCCTGGGCCGCCGTCAGTGTCAGCGACTTTTCATTCGAAAAGAAGTCACCTTTGGACATGGTCGACACCTTGGTCTTGCTGTCCTTGGACCAGGTACCCATCGAGTGCGGGTTCGCCATGGCGTATTTCTTCACCGCAATCGCGGCGCGGCGGTCAGAGTTGCCTTCGCGCAGCACCGGGTTCACTGCAGACCCTTTGATAGCGTCATAGGCGGCGCGGGCTTTTTTCTCGGCGTCGGTGCTTGGCGCTTCGGGATAGTCGGGCAGGGCGTAGCCTTGGGATTGCAGTTCTTTCACGGCGGCCACAAGTTGGGGCACGGATGCCGAGATATTGGGCAGCTTGATCACATTGGCATCGGGGGTTTTTACCAGATCACCCAAGACGGCCAGATCGTCAGACTGCTTTTGGTCCGCTTTCAGGGCATCGGGGAACGCGGCCAGGATTCGGCCGGCAAGCGAGATGTCGCGCGTGCCGACGGACACGCCAGCCGCATCTGCAAAGCTGCGGATGATCGGCAGCAGCGAATGGGACGCCAGTTCAGGTGCCTCATCGACCTTGGTGTAAATGATGTCGGGTGTGTTCGTCTCAGCCATGGATTCAAGCCTTTCTGCAAGTTTGACATGACTTAATGCGCTGCGCCGGAAATATCCACCTCAACCGCGCAGGTTGGTCCGTGAATTTCCGGGTTCCCCTGACAGAGATGCCTGATCGAGCGTTTTGGATGCTTATGCCAGCGGGCCATTTGCGGACAGGCGCGTCCATACGTGCCCACACTCGGGGCCAACGGATGGTCAGCGGATCCGCTTGCCGGTCTTATCCGCGCTGGCGGGTGGCGCTTGGCAGTTGCTTGCGGCAGACTGCGGCCAACCGAATGATCCAAGCAAAGGCACGGCCACGATATGAAAACCTATCCGAAAATCTGGTTCCTGCGCCATGGCGAAACCGAATGGAATGCGGAAGGGCGCGTGCAGGGACAGACCGAATCGGTGTTGTCCGAACGTGGCGTGACCCATGCGCGTCAGCAAGCGGCATTGATGGCCCCGATCTTGGCGCTGAACCCCCCGTGCATCGTTTCGCCGCTTAAACGTACCCGTCAGACTGCCGACATCGCCTTGGGCGGGCGCGACTATGCAATCGATGACCGTCTCAAGGAAGTCGATGCCGGCGCATGGGAAGGGCATCTGCGGACCGATATCTACAAAGACCTTCCGGATGGAATCACCCCTGACAGCCCCCACATCGAATTTTTCGCAGCAGCGCCCGGCGGCGAAGGGTTCGACGTGTTTCAGGCTCGCGTGCGCGCTTTTGTCGACACGCTGACCGAACCCACGGTCATCGTCGCGCACGGGCTTAGCGGTCAACTGCTGCGCGGCGAGGTGTGCGGGCTGAACCGGGCCGAGTTGGGCCAGCTGACCAACCGTCAGGGCTGTGTCTACGTGCTGGAAAACGGGACTGAAACGGTGTTGGAGCTTTAGGTGCGCGACCGTGTGCAGCAGGTGACCGTCGCAGTCGTCGGATGCGGATTGATCGGCGCAAGCTGGGCTGCACTGTTCTTGCGCGCAGGCCATGACGTGCGTGCATGGGACCCTGAAGACGACGCCCGCACCGGTTTTGCAGCGCGGGTTGCGCAGCCCTTGGCGCAGCTTGATCTGATCGACGATGCGACAGCTCCTCAAGGGGCGTTGAGCCTGCATGCGGATCTGCCGGACGCGCTGCGGGGGGCCGTGATCGTTCAGGAAAACGCGCCCGAGAATGTGCCGCTGAAACAGGCGCTTTACGCCCGGATCGAGGCGGCAGTCACAGCGGATGTGATCATTGCCTCCAGCACATCGGCGCACCCGTGGTCTGATCTATCTGTGGGTCTTCGGCATCCGCAGCGGCTGATCACGGCACACCCGTTCAACCCGCCGCATCTGGTACCGTTGGTCGAAATCTATGGGCCGGATGATGCGATTGTGGCATGGGCGACGGCCTTTTACCGCGGATTGGGGTCGGTGCCGGTGCGGTTGCAGAAAGACGCCGTGGGACATATCGCGAACCGTCTGGCATCCGCGTTGTGGCGCGAGGCGGTGCATATCGTGGCCGAAGGGATTGCGGATGTCGACGCGGTCGATACGGCGTTGGTCAACGGCCCCGGTCTGCGCTGGTCGGTCCTGGGCGCGCATATGGCCTATCATCTGGGCGGCGGCGCGAGGGGCATGGCGGGCTATCTGGATCATCTGGGTGCCAGTCAGGAAAAACGCTGGGCCAGTCTGGGCACACCGCACCTTACGCCTGATGTTCGCGCAAAGCTTGTGGCCGGGATAGAGGCCGAAGCGGCCGGGCGGAGCGTGGCCGAGTTGGAGGCAGAGCGCGACGCCGGGCTGATCGCCCTGGCGCGGTTGCGCAAAAAGTCAGATTGATCTGCGCGCCCGCATCGCGGCGGTGATCGTGCCGTCATCGAGGTAATCAAGCTCGCCCCCGATCGGCACCCCTTGGGCCAGCGAGGTCAGACGCACCTGACCGTCAAGCTGATCGGCGATATAATGCGCGGTCGTCTGCCCGTCGATTGTGGCATTCAGCGCCAGAATGACTTCGGTGATGTTTTCGGTTGCGACCCGGTCGATAAGGCGCGGAATGCGCAGTTCCTGCGGCCCTACGGCATCGAGCGCCGAAAGCGTGCCACCAAGTACGTGATAGCGCCCTTTGAACACGCCCGACCGTTCCATCGCCCACAGATCGGCCACATCTTCGACGACGCAGATTTCGCCGTTGGCGCGTTTTTCTGAAGTGCAGATGTCACAGACATCCGCCGTACCGATGTTGCCGCAATTCAGGCATTCGCGGGCGGTTTCCGCAACGGTCTGCATCACCTGCGCCAACGGCGAAAGCAGCAGCGCGCGCTTGCGGATCAGGTGCAGGACGGCGCGCCGCGCCGACCGGGGGCCAAGGCCGGGCAGACGCGACATCAGATCAATCAGCGCATCGATGTCGCGTGTGCTGCTCATCTGGGCGCTTTCTGCGGGGAGACCGCATAAGAGATTTTATGCCTTCGGCGAGGATTTTGACCCATTTGGAAGACTAGAACGGCAGCTTCATATCGGCGGGCAGGCCCATGCCTTGGGTCAGTTTGCTCATCTCGGCCTGGGCGCGGTCAGTGGCCTTGGATTGCGCATCTTTGATCGCGGCAAGGATCAGATCCTCGACGACTTCCTTTTCGTCGCCATTGAAGATCGACGGGTCGATGTCGAGGGACTTGAGTTCGCCCTTGGCGGTACAGGTTGCCTTGACCAGGCCCGCGCCGGATTCACCTTCGACGATGATGCCGTGCATGTCTTCCTGCATCTGCGCCATCTTGCCCTGCATTTCCTGTGCGGCTTTCATCATTTTGGCCATGTCACCCATGGCACCCAAACCTTTTAGCATCTGATTGTCTCCTGAATCTGTTGTCGTGATTTATATGCGAATTGAGGCGGGCGCTCGCAAGGGGTCAGTCGTCTTCGAAGGGGTCCCATTCGTCTTCGACTTCGGGCAGCGCTTCGACCACGGCTGCGGCGGCGATTTCTTCGGGGGTGCGGATCGACAGGATCTTGGCACCCGGAAACGTGGCCATGACCGCCTGCATCAAGGGATGGCTTTCGGCCTGCGATTTCAGCGCATTGTCTTTGGCGTCGCGGATTTCGGCTATGGTTTTCGCACCGTTTTCCCCAACGATCGTGACGGCCCACCGGTTGCCGGTCCATTGCTGGAGCCGCGTGCCGAGCCGCTGTGCCAGATCGCGGGGGGCGGCGTCCGTCGGGGCAAATTCGATGCGACCGGGCTGATAGGCGCAAAGCTGCAAAGTGTTTTCCACATCGACCAGAAGTTTTACATCCCGATTGGTGCGGATCAGTTCGACGACGTGTTCAAAGGTCGGAAATCTGGCAAGTGCCTGATCCAATGCGGGGGCCACCGCGGTCATGGTCACGCCGGATTTTGCCGGACGGTGGACCTGCTGAGACGCAGTTGCGGTTGTGTTGCCGTTTCCTGTGCCACCCGCAGATGGCCCGCGTGCGGGGGATGCGGGCAGTGGTGTGGCGCTGTTCAGCTTGCGGGCAAGTTCTTCGGGGCTTGGAAGATCGGCCACATGCGTGAGCCGGATCACGGCCATTTCCGCCGCCATCATGGCATTGGGGGCGCTGGCCACTTCGTCCAGTGCCTTGAGCAGCATTTGCCACAGTCGTGTCAGCACCCGCATGGGCAGCGTTTCGGCCATGTTCAGGCCGCGGCTGCGTTCTTCGGGCGATACGGTCGGATCATCGGCGGCATCTGGCGTGATCTTGACCACGGACACCCAGTGGGTGATTTCCGCCAGATCGCGCAGTACGGCCATCGGATCGGCCCCGTCCGAATATTGGCTGCTCAGTTCGTTCAAAGCACCCGCCGCATCGCCGCGCAGGATCATGTCAAAAAGATCCAGAACCCGGCCCCGGTCGGCCAGCCCCAGCATCGCGCGCACCTGAACTGCCGTGGTTTCCCCGGCACCATGACTGATTGCCTGGTCCAGCAGGGACGTCGCATCGCGGGCCGATCCTTCGGCGGCGCGGGTGATCAGCGCCAGCGCGTCATCGGCAATTTCAGCGCCTTCGGCGGCAGCGATTTTGCGCATCAGGGCGATCATCACCTCGGGCTCGATCCGGCGCAGGTCAAACCGCTGACAGCGCGACAGCACCGTTACGGGCACCTTGCGGATTTCGGTCGTCGCGAAGATGAACTTCACATGCTCGGGCGGTTCTTCCAGCGTTTTCAGCAGCGCGTTGAAAGCCCCTGTCGACAGCATGTGCACTTCGTCGATGATGTACACTTTGTACCGGGCCGAGGCCGCGCGGTAGTGCACGCTGTCGATGATTTCGCGGATGTTGCCGACCCCGGTGTTGGAGGCTGCGTCCATCTCCATCACATCGACGTGGCGGCCTTCCATGATGGCCACGCAATGTTCGCACTGCCCGCAGGGTTCGGTGGTGGGGCCGCCGGTTCCATCGGGGCCGATGCAGTTCATCCCCTTGGCGATGATCCGCGCGGTCGTGGTTTTGCCGGTGCCCCGAATGCCCGTCATGATAAAGGCCTGCGCGATGCGGTCCGCCGCAAATGCGTTTTTCAGCGTGCGCACCATGGCGTCCTGGCCGACCAGATCGGCAAAGGTTTCGGGCCGGTATTTGCGGGCCAATACGCGATAGGCGGAAGGTGCTGTCATGGGGATCCTGCAGATTCGTTCAGGCTGTGAACTTAAAGCATCCAGAGGATGCCGCCAACTCCAACCGAGGCGACACTGAAAATCACCGAAAGTATTTTCATACGGATGATGGGTTGTGCGTGGGCGTTGTGATCCGTCAACCGGCTTAGGGTCTTGGTCGCGGCATTATAGGCGGCCCAAAAGATATAGACTGCGGCGATCACAAAGATCGTCGCGAGCGCCTTCGCCGCCCAGGTCGGGTCAAACGCCCCAAAGACGGCTTTCAGGCCGATGGCAACCGCAAGTGACGCCATGCCGGTGCGCATCCACCCTGCAAAGGTGCGTTCATTGGCCAGAATGGTGCGATCTTCGGCCCAGTCGGTACGGTCTTCGGCCAATTCATTGCTACTGCTCATTGAACTATTCTGCGTCCGGCGCGTTGCGGTGACAACAAGCTTTGACACAACGGGGGAAATTAGATGCGTTTGCGTGGTATAAGACGGAGCAGCAATGTCGAAGTGCGCCGGGGGGGCGGAGGTCGGGGCGGGCGCGCCGGAGGCTTGGGCCTTGTCGGTGTGCTGGCGGTCCTGGCGATTGGATATTTCACCGGCATTGACGTGACACCGCTGCTGACCGGGGGCGGAACGCAGACCCAACAGGGCGTGCCCGTCAGCCAGAATGACGGCGAAGCCACCCAGTTTACGGCGCAGGTTTTGGCCACCACCGAAGATGTCTGGGACACGGTATTTCAAGAGCAGTTGGGCCGGCAGTATGTGCCGCCGCAGTTGGTGGTCTTTTCAAACGCGACGCAAAGCGCTTGCGGCGGTGCATCGGGCGCGTCTGGTCCCTTTTACTGCCCGGCCGATCAAAAAGCGTATCTGGACACGCAATTTTTTGCCATGCTCGCGCAACGGATGGGGGCAGGGGGCGATTTCGCCGCTGCCTATGTGATTGCACATGAAGTGGCCCACCACGTTCAGAACCAGCTTGGCATTTTGCCGAAGGTCGATGCCCTGCGCCGCCAGTCGTCAACCGCCGAGGCAAATGCGCTGACCGTACGGTTGGAACTGATGGCCGATTGCCTGTCCGGCATCTGGGCGGTCAATGTTAAAGGTCTGATGGAGCGCGGAGACTTGGAGGAAGCACTGAACGCTGCACGCCGGATTGGCGACGATTACCTGCAAAAGCAATCGGGCAGGGTGCCGCAGCCGCATACCTTTACGCACGGCACATCCGAACAGCGATCGGGCTGGTTCCAACGTGGCTTTGATTCGGGCGAGGTCGCGCAGTGCGATACATTCGCTGCAGATCGCCTTTAAGCGGAATATGTGGAACAACGGGCGCAGTTGTCGAAGATGTTGTCG
>JBFGFW010000046.1:0-9659 GCA_041579395.1 Sulfitobacter sp. | reverse complement strand
GCAATCACAGCTTGAGGGAACTGAAAACCGCATCAATGTCGCCCGTGATCGGTTCAACGAAGAGGTGAACGTATACAACATCCACATCCGTAAATTCCCGAATTCGATCCTGGCCGGGATATTCGACTTTGACAAGATGGCGCGCTACCAGGCTGATCCCGGTTCTGAAAACCCAGGACGGCCCGATTTTCGAGACGGGTGCGATTCTGCTGTGGCTGTCAGACCGGCACGGCGACCTGGGCCCGCGCGATGGTGATCCAAGGCGTGCCGACTTTCTGAAGTGGCTGTTTTTCGTCGCAAACACTGTGCATCCCGCGCTGCGAATGTTGTTTTACCCCGCCAAGTACGTGGGCGATGACCCCGCGCACCACAGGGCGTTGCGCCGGACAGTTCAATCCGCCCTGCGCACCCATCTGCACGCCGTGGATGACCGCGCCGGGCACGATCCAATTGCGCTGGCTATTCAGCTTTATCTTGCGCCCGTGCTGCGCTGGTGCGCACTCTACCCCCAAGACGCAGACCGCCGCTGGTTTCGGCTTGCGGATTACCCGCATCTGCAGGCCCTGTGCGCATCGTTGGAAAGCCTGCCCTGCACGGCTGCCGCGCAGACCGCCGAAGGGCTTGGGCCGACCCCATTCACCGCGCCCGTTTACGCAACCCCGCCCGAAGGAAGTGCCACCTGATGTTTCTGTCCGTTTTCGATATGTTCAAGGTGGGCATCGGCCCGTCATCCTCGCATACCATGGGGCCGATGGTGGCCGCCGCGCGGTTCCTGACCCTGATGCGCGCGTCACCGTTCCGGTTTTCAGGGCTGCGTGCATCACTGCACGGCAGTCTGGCGTTCACCGGGATAGGCCATGCAACCGACCGCGCCACGATACTGGGGCTGGCCGGGTTTACGCCGCAGGATTACGACCACGCCAAAGCCGAAGCCACGCTGGCCGAGATCCATCAGACCGGCCAGATCACCCTGCCCGATCTGGGCAACCTTGCGTTTAATCCAAAGACCGACCTGATGTTCGACTATGACACCGCCCTGCCCGGCCATGCCAACGGTATGATGCTAATGGCGACCGACGCGCAAGGCGACGTGACCCTGCGCGAAACGTATTACTCAATCGGCGGTGGTTTCGTGATGACTGGAAAAGAATTGGCCGCCGGCAAGGACACAGACGAGGGTGCGCCGGTTCCCTTCCCGTTCAAATCCGCTGCCGAGATGCTTGAGATGGCGCAGGCCTCAGGCAAGACCATCGCCCAGATGAAGCGCGCCAACGAGGAATCGCGCAGCGGTGCCTTGCATCTGCGCGACGGCACCAAGCGGTTGTGGCAAGTGATGAACGACTGCATCAACCGCGGTCTGGCCACCGACGGCATCCTGCCCGGCGGGCTGAATGTGAAACGCCGCGCCAAGAAAATTCACGAAGCCCTGCTGGCGGAACGCGGCCAAAACCAGCGCGCGCCGCACACGATCAACGACTGGATGAGCGTTTACGCCATGGCCGTGAACGAGGAAAACGCCGCCGGCGGGCAGGTTGTGACCGCGCCAACCAACGGTGCCGCCGGTGTCATGCCCGCGACGTTGCGCTATTATCTGGACCACGTGCCCGGCGCGTCCGAGACCCATATCGAAGATTTCTTGCTGACCGCCGCCGCGATTGGCGGTCTGGTCAAATTCAACGCATCGATTTCGGGTGCCGAAGCGGGGTGTCAGGCCGAAGTCGGATCTGCCGCCGCGATGTCTGCCGCTGGTCTTTGCGCGGTTCTGGGCGGCACCCCCGAGCAGATCGAGAACGCGGCGGAAATCGCGTTGGAACACCATCTTGGGATGACCTGCGATCCGGTGCGCGGGCTGGTGCAGGTGCCCTGCATCGAACGCAACGGTTTGGGCGCGATCAAGGCGGTGTCGGCGGCATCGCTGGCCTTGCGGGGCGACGGAACGCATCTGGTGCCGCTTGACGCATGCATCGAAACCATGCGCCAGACCGGTGTCGATATGTCGGAAAAATACAAGGAAACCTCGCTTGGGGGGCTTGCCGTGAATGTGCCCAACTGTTGACTTTGACGCAGCGGCACTGACACAGGTGCCGCTTGACGCTGCTGCGCATCTTCGTAACTCTGCGCACGGGCTGACGTCTGTCAGGAAATCGGGAAGGAACACCATGGATCTGCAACAGGCAATGCTGGAACGACGCAGCATCAGGGGATTTACCAATGATCCCGTCCCGCGCGCTTTGCTTGAGGATGTGATTGCGCTTGCCAACCGCGCGCCGTCGTCGATGAACACCCAGCCCTGGCATTTTCACGTTCTGACCGGCGCGCCGCTTGAGAGAGTCCGCGAAGGCAATTCGACCCGCATGTTGCAAGGTGTGCCACCGGTGCGCGAGATCAACGATCATGGTGCCTATGATGGCGTCCATCGCACCCGTCAGGTCGACATCGCCAAGCAACTTTTCGCGGCAATGGGAATTGAACGCGAAGACAAGGAGCGGCGGCAGGACTGGGTGATGCGCGGTTTTCGCCAGTTCGATGCGCCCGTGTCGATCGTGGTCTGCTTTGACAAATCGCTGGATGGCGGGACGATCGCGCATTTCGATCTGGGTGCCGTGACCTATGGTCTGGTTCTTGCAGCATGGAGCAAGGGGCTGGGGTCGGTCATCAACGGTCAGGGCATCATGCAATCGCCTGTGGTACGCGAACATGCGCAGATCCCCGATGATCAGGTGATCATGACCTGCGTAGCGCTTGGCTGGCCAGACGAGGAATTTTCGGCCAACGACGTCAAATCGTTGCGCCGTCCCGTCGATAACGTCGCGCGTTTCGTGGGGTTTGACGACTGACGCATCGCTTTCATCCGTGGCCCTTGGTGCAAGGTCAGGGCGATTTTGCCATGATTTTCGGTTCAGCGCGCCTGTAGTGCATTAACCAATTTTCGCTTGGCAGGCGCACGTTTTTTGGCCAATCCCCGCGCTGAAATAAAGCGAATCCAATGGGCTATCTGACCTTGCTCAACAAATGGGTTAGAATTCACCTGTCTTAAGAACACATGAATAACTCGTAAACGGCGCGATAAGCGCGCCCTGATCGGTTAACACCTTCACTTGGTTTTGGCGCGCCGTCTTAGGACATAACGCAGCCTATTCGAATGACAGTTCAACAACTTGCGGGCTGCGGCTGCGACACGACATGAGGATTTACGAAGATGAACGGTGCATCACTTCGTACCCGCGTTCTTCGGGTTCTTCGTCGATCAGATCTTGGGGAAAGCCGTCGGCCAGAATTTTCAACCCTGTCGCATCTTCCAACCGCTCGATAATACGGTCTGATTGCGCGCGTTCGCCATAGCGTTTTTGGCCGTCAGACATGATGTCGATGATCAACGGAGACACTTCAAGCGGGACGGAATACCGGTCGGCGAGCTTTTGAAAAAGGCCAATGTCCTTTTGCACCAGATCCATGGTGAAATTGACATCGCGTGATCCGGAAAGGATCAGCTGGCTTTCGGTTTCATGCACGAATGACGTTCCCGAAGACATTGAAATCGCCTGGAATGTCGTTGCCAGATCCATGCCCGCGGCTTTCATCACCGTCATTGCTTCGCAGACCGAGATCAGATTGACCGTCGCCAGATAGTTGGTCATCACCTTGAGGGTCGACGCGGACCCCAGATCGCCCGTGTGCAGCACGCGCCGGCCCATGATGGTCAGCAACGGCAATATCCGCTCAAAGCTGGCCCGATCACAGCCAGCGAAGATGCTGATGTTGCCGGTGTCGGCCCGGTGGCACCCCCCCGAGACTGGGCAGTCAACCGCGGCCCCGCCCGCGTCGATGACCAGCCGCCCAAGCCGTTCGACCTCGGCGGCGTCGGTTGTCGACATTTCCATCCAGACTTTGCCCGGGGCGACATACGGCATCATCTGGTCCAGCACCGCGGCGGACGCTGCCGGGCTTGGCAAGCAGGTGATCACGACATCGCAGTGTTGCATCAGGTGCGCGGGCGATCCGCCGTCGCTGGCCCCTTTGGCGACCTTGTCGGCCACGAATTCGGCATTCAGATCATGCACGTAAAGGTCGACACCATTGCGCAACAGGCTGCCAGACAGCTTGCCGCCGACATTGCCCAACCCGATAAATCCAACTTTCATAACGGCGCTCTCCTTTTCGCTGAAGCCCAATGAACCGCGCGGGCCCTGCCCGTTCTTGTCTGTTTGCGACAGGTCAGCGAAGGCCAGCGCAACCGTGCATTTGTGCACAGTTCGCGTTCAATCCTTATCATTGCAGCGATAGCCAGCACTTCCTATCTATGTGCCAGCATTGAAAGGAGACCTATCATGTCCCTCAGACCCACCTTGGAAAAGCGCGCCGCCGTTCAGACGATGGAAGGTGCGGGCGTAAAACTGCATCGCGCCTTTGGCTTTCAGGACCCTTCGGAACTGGATCCATTTTTGCTGTTCGATGATTTCCGCAACGAACGTCCGCAGGATTTTGAAAAGGGGTTTCCCTGGCATCCGCACCGCGGCATCGAAACCATCACCTACGTGCTGGAAGGCACCGTGGATCACGGGGATTCGCTGGGCAATGTCGGCACATTGGGCGCGGGCGACGTGCAGTGGATGACCGCCGGTTCAGGGATCCTGCACCAGGAAATGCCGCATGGAAACGCCAAGGGTCAGATGCACGGTTTTCAGCTATGGGGCAATCTGCCCTCTGCGCAGAAGATGACGGCACCGCGCTATCAGGATGTGGCATCCAAGGAAATTCCCGTTGTCACTGATGACGATGGCACCACAGTGAAAATCATCACGGGCAGTTTCTGGGGTCAAACCGGCCCTGTCGATGGCATCGCGGCCGATCCGCAATATCTGGACATCAAAGTGCCTGCCGGTGTGAAAAAGACCTTTAAAATCGATACGTATAGGCGCGCGTTTGCCTATGTGTTTCAGGGGGCCGGGGCGTTTGCCGATGCATCTTCGCCTTCCGGCGTGCTGCTGGAAAAAGAGGTCGCCGGGCAGGAACTGAACATTCGTGATCTTAGCGGTGATCGCACGTTGATCCGCTTTGGCACCGGCGACGAGGTGACGGTGCAGGCCGGGCCGGATGGGGTGCGGTTTCTGTTGATCTCAGGTGCGCCGATTGATGAGCCCGTTGCCTGGCATGGTCCTATTGTGATGAACACGCGCGCCGAATTGATGCAGGCGATGCAGGATCTGAACAATGGCACCTTTATCAAGGCCGCGCATTGAATGAAGGGGATCGGGCCGCAAACCGGCCCTATCCCGCCAACACCGATTTGCGCACCATATCCCAATATTGCGCGATGACCTGATCCAGCGACAGCCGCCCCCCCTGCCGAAACCAGGTGTTCACGCCGGTCAACATCGCGATCAAGGCAAACGTCGCGATCTTTGTATCGGCGATCGAAAAGTCACCCGCCGCGGCCCCGCTTTGCAAGATCGCCTCGAGGCGGTCCTCGTACCGGCGGCGCAGCGCCTCGATCGCGGCAAAGTTGTCGGGGGTCAGATTTCGAAGCTCCATGTAGGAAATGAAAACCTCGTCGGGGCGGTCGGCGTGAAAGCGTATGTGGAAGTCGACAAACCTTTGCAATCGGTCGATGGGGCTGCGCGTCACGTCATCGTGGGACGCTTCCAGCAGATCCTCCATATGTTGACAAAGCAGGCTGAAAAGCAGCGTCTGCTTGTCCGGGGTATAGTTGTAAAGCGCGCCCGCCTGGACTCCCACCTCGGTTGCGATGGCGCGCATGGACACCGCCGCATAGCCCCCCTTGGCGAACAGCCGCAGCGCCGCCTCACGGACCTTTGGTCCGGTGATGTCAGAATGTGAACCGGTTGTGCGCGCCATGCAGGTGACGTTAATTGAACAGGTGTTCAAACGCAAACCCCGCTTGCGCGGATACCACGGCTGGTGCATGACTTTCGGTATGAAAAGACGCGCTGTGTTTGCCTTTTGTTTATTTTCCCTGACGCTGCCTGCGGCCTGCACGCAGTTTCCTGCGCTGGACAGCCGCACCACGCCCGAATTGTTCGCGGCAGATTATCCCGCACTGGTTCCCATTGATCCGCTGCTGACAGCGGCGCATGCTGGTCAGGTGGATGCGGTCGCGACGCAATCGGGGATCGAGGCGCGCGTCGCCCGTCTGAAGGCGCGCGCGGCAGGCTTGCGCGGATCGGTGCTTTCAGGGGCTGAAAGGCAGCGTCTGGCACAAGGCCTGCGCTAAGAAATTATCGAGGCACCGCGTTGCACGCGCCCTGCGAACCCGCTACATCGCGGCGAAAGCACCAGATTTCGCCCCCGTGCGTCACCACAAAGGAACATGCCATGTCACAGCCGCTTCGTCTTGGGATTGCCGGATTGGGCAC
Organism: Sulfitobacter sp.; assembly: GCA_041579395.1. GTDB lineage: Bacteria > Pseudomonadota > Alphaproteobacteria > Rhodobacterales > Rhodobacteraceae > Sulfitobacter. Next base: position 3,285 of record JBFGFW010000046.1, on the reverse strand, counting down.
GGTCGGCGTGGGTGTTGTGCGCATCATCCGCAAGCAGGCCGCCCTGATCGAGGCGCGGACGGGCAGGACCATCACGATTTCAGCCGTATCCGCGCGCAGCCGGGACAAGGACCGTGGCGTCAATCTGGATGCCTATGCCTGGGAAGATGACCCTGTCGCCCTTGCCCGTCGTGACGATATCGACGTGTTCGTCGAACTGATGGGCGGCGACGAAGGCCCGGCAAAAGTCGCCACCGAAGCTGCGTTGGCCTCGGGCAAGGATGTGGTCACCGCCAACAAGGCGCTGTTGGCAATGCATGGCCAGGCGCTGGCGGAACAGGCCGAGGCCGCGGGATGTCTGATCCGCTACGAGGCCGCGGTCGCGGGCGGCATTCCGGTGATCAAAACCCTGACCGAAAGTCTGGCGGGCAACGAGATCACCCGCGTGATGGGTGTGATGAATGGCACCTGCAACTACATTCTGACGCGCATGGAAGAGACCGGGCACGGCTATAATGCCCTGTTCGAAGAGGCCGGCGCGCTTGGCTATCTGGAAGCCGATCCAAATCTGGATGTGGGCGGCATTGACGCGGCACATAAGCTGGCAATCCTGTCGTCCATCGCCTTTGGCACGCAGGTTGATTTCGGTGGCATCGAAATTGAAGGCATCGAGCGCGTCAGCATCGAAGACATCAAAGCCGCCGCCAACATGGGCTATAAGATCAAACTGCTGGGCGTGTCTCAGATGACCGGGCGCGGGCTGGAACAACGCATGCAGCCGTGTCTGGTGCCTGACCATTCGCCTTTGGGGCAGCTTGCAGGCGGGACCAATATGATCGTGCTGGAAGGCGATTCAGTAGGCCAGATCGTGCTGCGCGGCCCCGGTGCGGGTGAAGGACCGACCGCCAGTGCGGTGTTGTCAGACATCTGCGATATCGCGCGCGGGTGGCATGGCCCGGTCTTTGGGCAAAAGGCCACGTCGCTCGCTTCGGCGACGGCTGCCTTGTCGCAGCGACCTGCGGCGTTTTATCTGCGCATGGGCCTGCAGGACAAGCCCGGCGCGCTGGCTAAAATTGCGACTGTTCTGGGCGAGGCCGGTATCAGTATCGATCGGATGCGACAGACAGAACACGGCACGGATCAGGCCCCGGTGTTGATCGTGACACACAAGACAGGTCGGAAAGCATTGGACGAGGCTTTGTCGGCTATGATGGGCACCGGAGTCATGGCCAGCGATCCCGTCGCAATCCGCATCGAGGACCTGTAACCGGGGGCTATGGCGCGGCACCCTGCTGCGGGCTTGCGGTCGAACGGCCACGGTTGGTGCTGGCTGAGCCGGCGAATGCCTTCGGCGAGGATTTTAGACCATTTGGAATTGGGGGATGCATGAGCTTTTTGGATGTTGATGCGTCTTTGACCGGTCGGCGATGGGTCGGCCCCGGCGTCGAGGTTGAACGCGCGACGGAAGTATTGGTCCAAAAAAGCGGCTTGCCGCTTGCCCTTTGTCAGGTGTTGGCACGGCGCGGTGTCAGCGCTGCGGAGGCGGAGACGTTTCTGGCCCCGTCCTTGCGCGATTTGCTGCCCGATCCCAGGTCGTTGCGCGACATGGAAAAGGCTGCCGCGCGGTTTCTGGCAGCGGTGCAATCGCGCCAGCGGATCGCAGTGTTTGCAGACTATGATGTGGATGGCGGCAGTTCGGCCGCGCTGTTGCTGATCTGGCTGCGCGAGATGGGCCGAGAAGCGACGCTTTATGTGCCTGACCGGATTGACGAAGGGTATGGCCCCAATGACGAAGCGATGGCGGCGCTGGCTGCAACCCATGATTTGATTGTCTGTGTGGATTGCGGGACGTTGTCGCATGGGCCGATTGCGGCGGCGGTTGGGGCGGATGTGATCGTGTTGGACCACCATCTGGGCGCAGAGACGCTGCCTGATGCGCATGCGGTGGTGAACCCCAACCGACAGGATGAAGACGGTGTTCTGGCGCATCTGTGTGCCGCTGCAGTGGTGTTCTTGATGCTGGTCGAAAGCGGGCGTCAGTTGCGCGAGATGGATTTGCGGGGACCCGATCTGATGGCGCTGCTGGATCTGGTGGCGCTGGCCACGGTTGCGGATGTGGCCCCGCTGATCGGCATCAACCGGGCTTTTGTGCGGCAGGGCCTGCGCGTGATGGCCCGGCGGGATCGGGCCGGTCTTGCCGCACTGGCCGACATTGCCCGGATGGACACGGCACCCGCCGCCTATCACCTGGGGTTTCTGCTGGGGCCACGGATCAATGCCGGCGGGCGCATCGGTCAGGCCGATCTGGGCGCGCGGCTGTTGGCCTGTACGGACCCGCATGAAGCTGCTGCATTGGCAGAACGGCTCGATCGTTTGAACACCGAGCGGCGCGATGTGGAGGCCGCAGTGCGCGCGACGGCGTTGGAGCAGGCCGAAGAGCGTGGGTATGATGCCGCTCTGGTTTGGGCGTCGGGTGCGGGGTGGCATCCCGGCGTCGTGGGGATTGTCGCCGCGCGGCTGAAGGAAGCGTCGAACCGGCCCGCGATTGTCATTGGGTTTGAGAATGGAATAGGCAAGGGATCGGGGCGGTCGGTTTCGGGCATTGATCTGGGCGCGCCGATCCAGCGCCTTGCCGCCGAAGGTTTGCTGATCAAGGGCGGCGGGCACAAGATGGCGGCTGGGTTGACCGTGACTGAGGACAAGCTTGAGGCCGCTATGGCACGGCTGACCGAGTTGTTGGCGAAACAGGGGGCGCATCTGGCCGGGGCTGCCGACCTGCGTCTTGACGGGATGCTGATGCCGACCGCGGCAACCGTCGAGCTTGCGACCCAGATCGAGCAGGCGGGACCCTTTGGGGCCGGTGCCCCCGCACCCCGTTATGCCTTTGCGGATATGAAGATACGTTTTGCCAAGCGGGTGGGCGAAAGCCATTTAAAGATCAGTTTTGGCGATGGAAGTGGTGCGCATCTGGATGCAATCGCTTTCGGTGCCTTTGATGGTGCCTTGGGCCCCGCGCTGGAAAATCATGGTGGCGCGCGGTTTCACCTGGCAGGTCGGCTTGACATCAACAGTTGGCGTGGTCGCAAGACGGTTCAGCTTCGGCTGGAGGATGCGGCCACTGCCTGAAAGTTTTTCATGTTCGGGGCAATTTCCGCTTGCGCCCTTTGGCGCGATTGCCTAATGAACCGCTCACAAGCTAGTGGCCCGTTCGTCTATCGGTTAGGACGCCAGGTTTTCAACCTGGAAAGAGGGGTTCGATTCCCCTACGGGCTGCCACTTGTTCCCAACAAATAGTTGATATCTGCG
>JBFGFW010000045.1:0-9676 GCA_041579395.1 Sulfitobacter sp. | reverse complement strand
CGTCAAGAAAACCGTTGTGGGGGTGGGGCACGCCGAAAAAGGTCAGGTGCTGCATATGGTGCGGATGCAATTGCCGGGGGTCGACATTGTCGGACCGGATGCCGCCGATGCGCTGGCCATCGCGATTTGCCACGCGCACCACGGCGGTGCCAGCACATTGGCGCAGGCTGTCGCGCGGGCCCGCGCATGATTGGCAAGATCACAGGCCGCATAGATTACCGGGCGTTGGATCACGTGCTGATCGACGTGCGCGGTGTCGGCTATCTGGTGTATTGTTCTGACCGGACGTTGGCGGCATTGCCCGGCGTCGGGGAAGCCGTGGCGCTTTTTACCGACTTGGTGGTGCGCGAAGATCTGATGCAACTGTTCGGATTTCAGACACTGGTGGAAAAGGAATGGCACCGTCTGCTGACGTCGGTGCAGGGCGTGGGGGCAAAGGCGTCGCTGGCGATCCTTGGGGCGCTTGGGCCAGATGGGGTCAGCCGCGCAATTGCGCTTGGAGACTGGAACGCCGTCAAGGCGGCCAAGGGCGTGGGCCCGAAGATCGCACAGCGCGTGGTGCTGGATTTGAAGGACAAAGCCCCCGGCGTGATGGCAATGACGGGCACGCCGGCCCAGGCCCGCGGCGAGGTTGAAGCGGTACAGGTGATCGAGGCCCCGTTGCCGAAACGCAGCCGGGTGTCCGCGCCCAACCAATCCGCGCAGTCCGAAGCCCTGTCAGCCCTTGGCAATCTGGGTTATGGCCCCGGTGACGCGGCAGGTGCGGTGGCTCAGGCGGCTGACGATACACCGGATGCGGATACGCCCACACTGATCCGCGCGGCGTTGAAACTTCTTGCCCCCAAAGGCTAAGGTGGCCGCACACGCGCGATTACCCTCAAAAGACGTGGACTTTGAATGACCGAAAGCGACCCAAACCTGCGGCCCGATCCGCTGCCCGGTGATGTGGACCGCGCGTTGCGTCCGCAAATGCTGGACGAATTTGTCGGGCAGGCCGAGGCCCGGTCAAATCTGAAGGTGTTCATTCAATCGGCCAAGCAACGCGGCGAGGCGATGGACCACACGCTGTTTCACGGCCCCCCGGGATTGGGCAAGACCACCCTTGCGCAGATCATGGCGCGCGAATTGGGGGTTGGGTTTCGCATGACCTCTGGCCCGGTTTTGGTCAAGGCGGGCGACCTTGCCGCGATCCTGACCAATCTGGAAGCCCGCGACGTGCTGTTCATTGATGAAATCCACCGACTGAACCCGGCGGTGGAAGAAGTGCTGTACCCGGCGCTGGAAGATTTTGAGCTGGATCTGGTCATTGGTGAAGGCCCCGCCGCGCGCACCGTTCGGATCGAATTGCAGCCCTTTACGCTGGTCGGCGCGACCACCCGGATGGGGCTTCTGACCACTCCGCTGCGCGACCGCTTTGGCATACCCACAAGGCTGCAATTCTACACCGAGGATGAATTGTTCATCATTGTGGATCGCAATGCGCGGAAACTGGGGGCTCCCGCCGATGAAGGCGGTGCCCGCGAAATCGCCAAGCGCGCCCGCGGCACACCGCGCATCGCTGGCCGCCTGCTGCGCCGGGTGGTGGATTTCGCCGTGGTCGAAGGCGATGGTCGCGTGACGCGGGAACTGGCCGACATGGCGCTGACCCGGCTGGGCGTCGATCATCTGGGCCTGGATGGGGCCGACCGGCGCTATCTGCGGCTGATCGCCGAACACTATCAGGGCGGTCCGGTGGGCATCGAGACGATGTCCGCCGCGTTAAGCGAGAGCCGCGACGCGCTGGAAGAAGTGATCGAGCCGTTCTTGCTGCAACAGGGCCTCATCCAGCGCACCCCCCGCGGGCGGATGTTGGCGCAGAAGGCCTGGACCCATCTGGGCATGGCACCGCCCAAGCCGCGTGCGGATTTGTTCGGCTGAAACGGCGGAGCCTTCGGCGAGGATTTTGGACCATTTGGAAACTGCAATGACACCACAGGATATCGAAGCCTTGTTCACCCGCGACGACGAGAGCTTTGTCTTTGCCAGATGGGGCCGGCCCGTGGCCCCGGTCGTGTTCGGGGTGGATGATGCGACGCTTTCAACCGTAAAGGGCGCGTTGGAGGCGGTCAGCCATTTGGCGGGGCACGAGATGGCCGAAACCGACCCGGAACTTGGCAGCAACCTGATGATGTTTTTTTTCCGCGACTGGTCCGAGTTGGCAGGCGTTCCCGGACTGGACCGATTGGTCCCTGATCTGGGGCCGTTGATCGACAAGTTGCAGGACGTGGCGGCGAACCAATATCGTTTGTTCAGGTTTGATGCGACGGGTGCGATCAAGGCATGTTTCATCTTCATGCGGATGGACGTGCATTTAAGCGCCGTACCCGCGCAGACCCTGGCGCTTAGCCAGATCGTACAGTCCTATCTTTTGTGGTCGGACCGCGCTTTTGCTGATCGGTCACCGCTGGCGGTTCACGAGGAAACGACGATCTTGCGCCCGGATATTGCGGGGCTGTTGCGCGCCGCCTATGACCCGGTTCTGCCGCCTGCCGCCCAAGACAAATCCCACGCGCTGCGGCTGTTTGCCCGAATGAGCAAGACCCAATGACCCATACCCTTTCCATCCGCGTTTATTACGAAGACACCGACATGGCCGGCATCGTCTATTACGCCAATTATCTGCGCTATATCGAACGCGCCCGCAGCGACTGGGTTCGAGAGATGGGGATTGACCAGCTTGCGTTGAAAGCTGACGGCGTGGTGTTTGCCGTGCGCCGGGTCGAAGCCGATTACATCACCCCCGCAGTGTTCGACGATCAACTGGACGTGCGCACCTGGCTGACTGGCATGACGCCAGCGCGCATGGTCATGCGTCAGGAAATCTGGCGCGGCGATACGGTTCTGTTTCAATCGGATGTCACGATTGTGTGTATGAATTCCGCCGGAAAACCCTGCAGATTGCCAGCGAAACTTCGCTCAATCCCCATCTGACCGGCGAGTTGGTGCCATACTTCTAGTAATCAGTATTGCGCTCGGCTAAGCTTTTCGAAAGAGCCCTTTGAAAATCAGGGCCGTTGAGGCAGTGAAGCCCCGTTCAGGGCGCAAAGAAAAGAGCAGAACCGATGGAAGCAGAAACGCTGGCGGCGGCGAGTGAGATTGACTTCTCGCTCTTGGGTCTATTCCTCCGCGCGACATTCACCGTAAAACTTGTGATGATTATCCTGATTGTGGCGTCATTCTGGTCTTGGTCGATCATCGTGCAAAAGATCATGCAATACCGCCGCGCCAAAGCCGAGGCCGGCCGGTTCGATCAGGCCTTTTGGAGTGGCGAGCCGCTGGATGGCCTGTTTGATACGATCGGATCAGACCCGGATGGCGCATCCGAGAAGATATTCGCTGCGGGGATGACTGAATGGCGGCGCTCGCACCGCGAGGACGGCGGGCTGATCCCCGGTGCCACAGCGCGCATTGACCGCAGCATGGACGTGGCCATCGCCAAGGAGGCCGAGCGTCTGCAAAAGGGGCTGCCGGTTCTGGCAACCACCGGGTCGACGGCCCCGTTTATCGGCCTTTTCGGCACGGTCTTTGGCATTATGAATTCGTTCATCGAAATTGCAGCGCAGCAGAACACCAGCCTTGTGGTGGTGGCCCCCGGCATTGCCGAGGCGCTGTTGGCCACCGGCATCGGTCTGCTGGCCGCGATTCCGGCGGTTATCTTTTATAACAAGCTGAGCGCCGATGCGGATCGCATCCTGGGTGGTTACGAGGCATTTGCCGACGAATTTGCCACCATCCTCAGCCGCCAGTTGGACAGCTAGGCCATGGCAACAGGTGTAATGAAAAAACAAGGTGGCGGCGGGCGCAGGCGGCGTCGGGGCCGGTCGCAGCCCATGGCCGACATCAATATCACCCCGTTCGTGGACGTGATGCTGGTGCTGCTGATCATCTTTATGGTGGCCGCGCCGTTGCTGACCGTGGGGGTGCCGGTCGAATTGCCGAAAACCGCCGCGACGGCCTTGCCGTCCGAGCAGGAAGAACCGCTGACCGTGACCTTGCTGGCCGATGGGTCGGTGCAGATACAGAAAACCGAAACGCCGCGCAACGATCTGATCGGCAAGCTGCGCGCCATCGCCGCAGAACGCGCCAGCGACCGTGTGTTCCTGCGTGCCGATGGCGCTGTATCCTATGCCATGGTGATGGAGGTGATGGGCGCGCTGAACGCCGGAGGGTTCTCTAACATCGGTCTGGTCACTGAAACCGGTGGTCCCAAGCTTGACGGCACAGGCGTGTCAGGCGGGTAATCATGCACACGGGGCATTATATCTCTGGCGCGGGGCATCTTGGGCTGATTGCCTGGCTGTTGCTGGGCAATGTCTTTCGGCCCGCGCCAGAGCCGTTCCAAATGCAGGAAGTGTCGGTGATGTCCGCCGCTGAATTCGATGCCATGGTCGCGTCGTCGCAAGCCCCCGATCAGGCAACCGATGTGGCGCAACCTGCTGCGCCAGACGCCCCCGCAGAGACCCCGTCGGTCACTGCCAGGCAGGACGACGCCATCCAGCAACCGCCCCCCGTGCAGGCCGAAACGCCACCGCCCGATCCTACGCCGCCAGCGGTTGATCCACCTGCACCGCCGGTGGCAGATGTCAGCGATCAGGCCCCGGAATCGCCGGAACCCCCTGCGGAAGTTGCCGTTCTGGTGCCGGAACAGGCCCCGGTCGCGGTGCCGCGCCCGGTTGAGCGTGTGGCCCCCGAAGCGGTTGAACAGCCAGACCCAGAGGCACGTCCCGATGTCACCGAGCAGCAGGCTGTAACACCGGATGCCGCTGCTGAAAGCGTGGCACAGGAGCCGCTAGAAGCGACAGCCCCCGAAGCGGCCACCACCCAGATCGTGACCGAAGCGACCGAAAAGCCCAAGGCGGCCCCCAACCAATCCGCCCGCCCCCCGGCACGCAGACCGCAGCCGCCCGCCCCCGAAGTTGCGGCCAAGCCTGTGGACACCCCCACACCGACGCCCAAACCCGCCGTTGATACCGATGCGGTCGCCGCCGCGTTGGCCGAAGCGCTGGGCAGTGGTGAGCAGGCTCCGGCAGCCGCCACCCCGACGCCGGCACCCGCACCATCTGGCCCGCCCCTGTCGGCGGGCGAAAAGGAATCGCTGCGCGTGGCCGTGTCGGCCTGCTGGAACGTCGGCTCCCTATCCTCCGAAGCGCTGAGCACCACAGTCGTGATCAGCGTGGCGATGAATCAGGACGGGACGCCGCAGACCGGGTCGATTACCATGACCGGCAGTTCAGGCGGGTCGCAGGGGGCAGCAAATCAGGCATTCGAGGCAGCCAGACGGGCGATTATCCGCTGCGGCTCGCGCGGATATCAGCTTCCTGTAGATAAATTTGGCCAATGGCAGAATATTGAGATGACCTTTAATCCTGAAAGGATGCGCATCAAATGATGTTACGAGTGATAAGCATGTGTCTGGCGCTGATCTGCGCCATCAGTGGGGCAGCGCAGGCCCAGCAAGGCCCCTTGAGGATTGAAATTACCGAAGGTGTGATTGAACCCTTGCCCTTTGCCGTCCCCAGCTTTCAACCCGAAAGCGGCGATGCAGGGCAGATGGCGGTTGATCTGGCGCGAGTCGTCTCAGAAGATCTGGTGGGGTCTGGCCTGTTCCGCGAAGTTCCGGCCAGTGCCTTCATCTCGACCGTAAGCGACTTCAACGCGCCGGTGCAATATGCCGACTGGAAAGCGATCAATGCGCAGGCACTGATCACCGGGGCGGTGAATGTATCGGGCAATACGCTGAACGTGAAATTCCGCCTGTATGATGTGTTCTCGGGGGCCGAGCTTGGTTCGGGTCTTCAGTTTTCCGGGACCGTCGATGGCTGGCGTCGTATGGCGCACAAGGTCGCCGATGCGGTCTATTCACGGATCACCGGCGAAGGTGGGTATTTCGACAGCCGCGTCGTCTATGTGTCCGAGACGGGTGCCAAGGATAACCGCCAAAAACGACTGGCGGTCATGGATTACGACGGTGCGAACGTGCGCTACCTGACCGACAGCGCATCAATCGTGCTGGCACCGCGCTTTTCGCCGACGGGCGACCGGATTTTGTACACCGGCTATGAAAGCGGCTTTCCACGCATCTATGTCCTGGACATCGGGTCCGTACAGCGCCGGGTTCTGGAAAGCGCCGAAGGCACCATGAGCTTTGCGCCACGCTTTTCCCCCACAGGCCAGACCGTTGTTTATTCGCTGACCCAAGGGGGCAATACGGATATCTACACGATGGACATCGGCAGCGGCCAGTCCGTGCGGCTGACCAACACACCAGCGATTGAAACAGCGCCCAGCTTTTCGCCGGACGGCAGCCGCATCGTGTTTGAAAGCGACAGGTCGGGCACCCAGCAGCTTTATATCATGCCCTCGACGGGGGGCGAAGCGACGCGCATTTCCTTTGGCGAAGGCCGCTATGGTACGCCCGTATGGTCACCGCGCGGTGATCTTGTGGCCTTTACCAAGCAGAACAAGGGCCGCTTTCACATCGGTGTGATGCGGTTGGACGGGTCCGAAGAACGCCTGCTGACAGCATCGTTCCTGGACGAAGGCCCCACTTGGGCACCCAATGGTCGCGTCATCATGTTCGCGCGCGAAACCCAAGGGGCAGGCGGGTCGTCGTCGCTGTATTCCGTTGATATTTCGGGCCGGAATCTGAAACCTGTGCGCACTCAGGAAGGTGGGTCCGATCCATCCTGGTCGCCCTTGCAGAAATAAATCCGCAGCGCCTTGGCGATTCCAATAGCCAAGGCGTTGTGTTACCACAGACCTAATAAGAACAAATGCCACACGTGAAAAAGGCCGACCTTATGAACCGCATTCTGACAATCTCACTGATGATCGCAGCACTGGCCGTTTCGGCCTGTACCAATCCCAACCGTTTTGGCGCGGATGGCATGGGCGGTGCCGGAGGTATGGCCCCGGCAATTGGCGGGATGGTGCCCGGCAGCGCCAACGACCCGGCATCAACCGCTTATTTCCAGCAGGCCATCGGCGACCGCGTGTTGTTTATGGTCGATCAATCCAATCTGACCCCGGCCGGGCAGGCGACGCTGGACGGTCAGGCCAACTGGTTGAACACCAATACCGATTATCAGGCCGTGATCGAAGGCCACGCCGACGAGCAGGGCACGCGCGAATACAACCTTGCCCTTGGCGCACGTCGGGCCAACGCCGCGCGCGAATACCTAGTGTCCCGTGGCGTTGCGGGGAACCGTCTGCGCGTTGTCAGCTATGGCAAGGAACGCCCGATCGAGATCTGTTCCGAAGAAGCCTGCTATGCCAAAAACCGCCGTGCGGTCACGGTTCTGGCCGGTGGTTTGTCAAGCTAAGCCACGTTCAATAAAAGTAGGATAACGGGTATGCGTTTTGTTTTCATGATCGTGCTGGGGCTGGCCTTTGGGCCGGCTGCCGCACAGGCGCAGGATGCGCAGACCTTGGCGGACGTGCGCCAGGAACTGACAATTCTGAATGTCGAGGTGCAAAAACTGCGCCGCGAATTGTCCACGACTGGCGGCGCGACTGTAAGCGTGGTTGGCGAGTCGGTGTTGGACCGAGTCAACGCCATGGAAAGCGAATTGCAGCGCCTGACGTCGAAGACAGAAGAGCTTGAGAATCGGATCAACCAGGTGGTCACCGACGGCACCAACCGCATCGGCGACCTTGAATTCCGGCTTGTTGAACTTGAAGGTGGCGATGTCGGGGCGATTGGCCAGACTTCGACCTTGGGGGGCGGCGCAATGCCGGTCACCACAGCACCCGCTACACCCGCAACACCAACCAACACCGCTGAACTTGCAGTCGGTGAAGCATCCGATTTTGAGCGGGCGAAGGCGGCGCTCGCCAGCGGTGACTTTCGCACCGCCGCTGACCAGTTTGCGGCCTTTAATCAGACCTACCCGGGCGGTCCGTTAGGCCCCGAAGCCGACTTGCGCCGTGGTGATGCCCTCAGCGGGCTGGGTGATCCCCGCGAAGCCGCGCGTGCCTATCTGGCCAGCTTTAGTGCCGATCCGGTCGGGCCATCCGCCGCCGAGGCGCTGTACCAACTGGGCAAATCCCTTGGTGCGTTGGGGCAGGTTCAAGAGGGCTGCGTCACCTTGGGCGAAGTCGCAACGCGCTTTCCCGACAGCCCGTTCGTTTCGCAATCTCAGGCCGAGCGCGCGATTCTAAACTGCCCGTGACCCAATGACGGCAGACCTGACGCGGCTGATCGCCGACGCCTTTCTGCCCGATCCCCCGCGCCGCATTGGGGTGGCCGTGTCTGGCGGCAGTGATTCCCTGGCGTTGCTGCATTTGCTCCACGAATTTTCGGCACAGCGTGGCATCGCCCTGTTCGCTGCAACTGTTGACCATGGCCTGCGCCCCGAGGCGCAAGCCGAGGCTGGACAGGTCGCAGCGCTTTGCAAAGAAATGGGTGTGCCGCATGACACGCTAAGATGGACCGGCTGGGACCACAGTGGAAACCTGCAAAACGCGGCGCGCCTTGCACGGTATCGGCTTTTGTCCGACTGGGGACGAGCCCGCAACGTAGGGGTGATTGCGCTTGGCCACACCTTGGATGATCAGGCAGAAACCTTTGTGATGCGCCTTGCACGCCGTGCCGGTGTGGACGGGCTTGCGGCAATGGAACCCCTGTTCAACCGCAACGAAATGCAATGGATCAGGCCGTTGCTGGGCGCACGTCGGGCGCAATTGCGCGATTATTTGGCGGACCGGAACGTGCAATGGGCCGACGACCCCAGCAACGATGACGATCGGTTTGACCGGATCAGGGCCCGCAAAGCCCTTGCCGTTTTGGGCACTCTTGGCATTGATCCGGGGGCCCTGTCGGATGTGGCGCAAAATATGGCCGCGGCGAAACAGGCACTGACCCGGCACACGCTGGACATCGCCCGCGACTGTGTGACCCTGAAATTGGGCGCTGTCGGCATTGCGGAAGATGCCCTGCGCACGCAGCCGCCGGACCTGCAGCGCCGCCTGTTGTTGCACGCCCTGCACTGGGTGAACTCTGCGGTCTATGCGCCGCGCGCGACAGGATTGGCCCATGTGACAGCCACCTTGGCCCAGCAAACTTCGGCGACATTGCAAGGCTGCGAACTGCGCAGAAAAGGGCAGACCCTGTGGATTTTCAGGGAACTACAGGCCGTACGGAACGTCGAGACACGCGTGACCGATCTGTGGGACAACCGCTGGAAGATCACCCCGCCGACCAAGATCATCGGACCAATTGACGAATATTCCGTCCGCGCCCTTGGACCAGAAGGGTTGCGTGATTGGCAAGACTGGCGCAGTCTGGGTGTACCGCGTGGCGCGCTTTTGTCGACACCTGCGGTCTGGCAAGGTGCGCAGCTTATTGCCGTGCCTCTTGCTGGGGGCGTGGAAAACTGGCAAGCAGACCTTGAAAGCGGCGAAGGTGCCTTTTTTGCCGCGAATATGACGCATTGAACATACGCCCATCGTGTCTATCTTATGGACAACGGGCGGACCGTCTTGGTGCTGCCCCCGATGTAGGAGACTAACCTTTGGGTAATATGCGTAATCTCGCTTTTTGGGTCGTCCTGATGCTGCTGGTTCTGGCGCTGTTCAATCTGTTCAGCGGCTCTGGTGGGGGACTTCAAAGCCGCGAAATCAGCTATTCCGAATTTGT
>JBFGFW010000044.1:0-9755 GCA_041579395.1 Sulfitobacter sp. | reverse complement strand
GGGTAGAATAAAGTAAGGGTTTTCATGCCAGCCGCCGCTGCGTTATTACGGGATGTTTTCGGGTTTGACGGCTTTCGCCCCGGCCAGCAGGAAATCGTGAAGGCCGTGACTGCGGGTGAAAATGTACTTGCGATCATGCCAACCGGTGGGGGCAAGTCCCTGTGTTTCCAGATGCCCGCCCTGCTGCGCGATGGGGTGACCGTGGTGATTTCGCCGCTGATTGCGTTGATGCGCGATCAGGTGCGTGCCCTGCAGGAACTGGGCGTTGGTGCGGGTGCCTTGACGTCCGGCAACACCCCAGAGGAAACGGATGCGGTGTGGGAGGGTCTTGAGGCAGGCACGCTCAAGCTTTTATACATGGCACCCGAGCGGCTTGCTGCCGGATCTGTCATCGGGATGCTGAAGCGCGTCGGCGTGTCGATGATTGCTGTGGACGAGGCGCATTGCGTCAGCCAGTGGGGGCATGATTTCAGGCCCGATTACTTGCGGATCGGTGAACTGCGGCGCACGCTTGGCGTGCCATTGGCGGCGTTCACTGCCACCGCTGACGCGGACACCCAGATCGAGATTATTCAAAAGCTGTTTGATGGCGAAAGCCCGCGGGCCTTTCTGCGAGGCTTTGATCGGCCGAACATTCACCTTGCGTTTGCCGCCAAGAACACCCCGCGCGCCCAGATCCTTGACTTTGCCGCGGCCCGCAAGGGCCAGTCCGGGATCGTTTATTGCGGCACGCGCGCCAAGACCGAAGGGCTTGCCAAGGCCTTGCGCGATGACGGGCACGTCGCGCTGCATTATCACGGCGGGATGGAAGCCGAGGATCGCCGGATTGCAGAGCGGCGGTTTCAGCAGGAAGACGGGTTGATCGTCGTGGCCACCGTGGCCTTTGGCATGGGAATTGATAAACCGGATATTCGGTGGGTCGCCCATGCCGATCTGCCCAAATCGATCGAAGCCTACTACCAGGAAATCGGGCGCGCAGGACGCGACGGTGCACCGGCGGAGACCCTGACATTGTTCGGAGCCGATGACATCCGGTTGCGGCGCAGTCAGATCGACGAAGGGCTTGCACCTGCAGAGAGGCGCACCGCAGACCATGGCCGTTTGAATGCGCTGTTGGGATTGGCCGAAGCGCTGGAGTGTCGGCGCATGTCGCTGCTGGGGTATTTTGGCGAAAGCGATATCACCTGCGGGCGGTGTGATCTGTGCGACGCACCTGCCGAGGTATTCGACGGCACGACTGCCGTTCGCAAGGCATTATCCGCGATGCTGCGCACCGATGAACGGTTTGGGTCGGGCCATCTGATCGACATTTTGCTTGGCAAGGAAACCGACAAGGTGCGCGAACGCGGGCACACCACGTTGCCCACTTATGGCGTGGGCAAGGAATACGACAAGCGCGAATGGCAGGCAGTGTTTCGGCAGATGATGGGGCACGATCTGGTGCGACCCGACGCGGAGCGTCACGGCGCATTGCGGATGACGGACGCGGCCTTGCCGATCTTGCGCGGAGAGGCGCAAATCTCGTTGCGTCGCGACAGCATCAGGGCCGCCGCCGCGCTGCGCCGTCCGGCGGTCAAGGAGATGGTCAGCGATGAAGATGCGCCGCTGCTGTCTGCGCTCAAGGCAAAGCGTCGGGGTCTGGCAGAGGCGGCAAGGGTGCCAGCATATATTATCTTCAACGATCGTACCTTGATCGAGATGGCCGAAAAACGTCCGCATGATCTGGATACAATGGCGCAGATTGGCGGGGTCGGGACCAAAAAGCTGGAAAGCTATGGTCAGGCGTTTCTGACGGTCATCAACGGCACTTTGCAAGAGATGCACCCGACACGGCGCAAATTGGCCGGGCGCGAGGCAGGCACCTTGTACGACCGTTTGCTGGAAGTGCAGGCCGCTTTGGCCCGGGGGGAAGCCGGAACAGACAAGCAGCTCAGCTGCTCGGCGTCCTTGCTGGCCAAGGTCGCGCAATTGCGCAACGCGGACGATACGGTGATCAAGCGTGTCTTGGGCGAAAGGCGCGCCGAACGCTTTGGTCCCGCTTTTCTGGACGTTCTGCGAGAGGCGGGCTAAGTCCCCACATCAGGCTAAAAGAGGATCGTCATGCTGACCGTTATTTCACCCGCCAAGAAATTGGACTGGACCGCGCGCGATGTCGAAATGACCGCGCCTGATATGCAGGATGCCGCGATTGATCTGGTCAGCACCGCGCGGGGGCTATGTGTCGACGATTTGAAATCCCTGATGAGGCTTAGCGACGGTCTGGCAACATTGAACAGGGACCGCTTTGCCAGCTTTGAGGACCGTCCAACCCCCGATCTCGTGCGTCCGGCGGCCCTTGCGTTTGCCGGCGATACCTATCAGGGGCTGGAAGCCGCCAGCCTTGATCCTGACGAGTTAAGTTTCGCGCAGGATCATTTGCGTATTCTTTCGGGACTTTACGGCCTGTTGCGGCCCCTGGATGCGATCCAGCCCTACCGGCTGGAGATGGGAAGCCGATTGAAAACGGCGCGCGGCAGATCACTGTATGACTACTGGGGCGCTCGTCTGTCCGATGCGTTGAACGCGCAGGCAGCTTACACGGGAAGCACAGTGGTGATTAACTGCGCCAGTCAGGAATATTTCGGCGCAGTGGATCAAAAGGTGTTGAAAATCAACGTGGTTACGCCGCAGTTCATGGAAGACAAGGGGGACGGCAAGGGCCCCAAGATCGTCAGCTTTTACGCCAAGAAAGCCCGGGGTGCGATGGCGCGGTTCATCGCCCAGAACCGATTGAAAGATGCTGAGGGCATCCGGGACTTTGATGCCGGGGGCTATGCTTTCCAAAAACATCTGTCGACCCGCGAAAAGCCTGTATTCATCCGACCTTATCCAGCGGCCTGATGCTGTTCGATCCGTTCAAGCGGAAGGGCCGTGGGTGGGCGATATTTCTCTATCTCAGCGATTATGACGGGCTTGCGCAAGGGTTTTGTCAAATAGTGATCCAGACCCGCCGCCAGGATATCCTTTTCATCACCGTTCATCGCATGTGCCGTCATCGCCAAGATCGGACAGCGACGCCCCGTCGAAGTTTCAAGTGCGCGAATGGCCCGGCAGGCAGCTTTGCCATCCATCTTGGGCATTGAGATATCCATAAAGATCAGATCGGGATCGAAGGTTTGATAGAGCGCCACTGCTTCCTCGCCGTTATTGGCGATTTTCAGGTCGATATCCAGCGTCTGGATCATCTTGCAGAACACCAGCTGATTGGTCTTGTTATCTTCGGCGGCCAGAATGCGCATCTTGCGTTGGGCAGGCTGGGCGTCAGACTGTTCCTCAAACGTCACGGTGCCAAGTTGCGCAAGCAGATCGCTGCGCGAGATCGGTTTCTTGACGACAGCGCTGACAAGTTTCCGACACGGATCGTTTTCCGCAAGCGCGGTGTTCGTGCTGTAGACGATGACAGAGACATGATTGCCCGCTTTGCGCAAAGCCGTGGCCAGATCAAACCCATCGGTGTCAGGCATGATATGGTCGGTCAGCACCAGATCAACGCTGCTGTCGATCCGGGACAGCGCATCGTTTGCGGTATCGCTGCAGGTGACCTTTAGCCCCAATTGTTCAAGCTGTTTCAAAAGGATAGATCGGTTGATCGTCTCTTGTTCGACAATCATGATGTGACGCAGCCTGTTGGGCAGGGCAGGGGGTGCATTGATGGGGCCAACCGCGCCCAAGGGCAGCTCGAAGCCAAAGCATGATCCCACCTGTGTTTCGGAATTAACCCAAATGTCGCCATGCATCATGTGGATCAGCCGCTGACAGATCGCCAGTCCCAGTCCCGTGCCATCGAACTTGCGGTTGCGTTCATGTTCGACCTGATTGAATTCGCCGAAGATGTGGCCGACCATATCCGGCGCAATGCCTATCCCGGTATCTTCGATCACAATCTTTACCTGCACTTCGCCGCGCGGCCCGTCTGGCACGCCGGTCACGCGCACCAGAACGTGCCCGTCATTGGTGAATTTTACCGCATTTCCCATTAGGTTTGTCAGTACCTGGCGGATGCGACCGGGATCGCCGACCAGATGTGTGGGCATGAACAGGTCATAGTCCAGCGCCAGCTTCAGTCCCTTTTCGCGCGCCAGTGGCTGTAGCAACATGATCACTTCTTGAATGGCGCGTTCCAGATCGAAAGGCTCTGGATGCAGATCCAGTTTCTTGGCCTCGATCTTGGAGTAATCCAGAACGTCGTTGATGATGACCAGCAACGCCTCGCCCGAATTCTTGATGGTTTCGACGTACAACCGCTGATCCTCGGTCAGATCGGTATCACGCAGCACATCTGCCATCCCGACGACGCCGTTCATCGGCGTTCTGATCTCGTGGCTCATGTTCGCAAGGAACGATGATTTGGCCCGGTTGGCGCTTTCCGCGACCTTGCGCGCCTCTTCCAGTTGGCGTTCGTATTCGACCGTTGTGGTGATATCCAGACCAAGCGACACCATATCGCCGCCTGGTCCGCGTTGATCGATCAGTTTAATATGACGCCCGTTCCACAAGTTGATGACTGTGGGTTCGGGTGCTGTGTCCTGCAGCCGCTCTGTCATCAGCCGCCGCCAGCTTTTCGCGGACAGATTGCCTGTATTCACGATCCCCTCTTCGGTCAGCACCTGAAGGATCGTGACATAGTTCACGCCGGGGCTGATCAGATCCATGCCATCGAATATCGCAAGATAGGCGCGGTTTGCCATGATCAATTCGTTGTTCAGATTGAAGAACGCGAATCCGTCCTTGATCGTTTCAATCGATTGCCACAGCCGCCGTTCTGTCAATTCGATCTTTTCACGGGCGGCGTTCAGGTCCAGCTTCACCCGCTGGTTTTCGCCGCGGATGGTTTCATTCTCGGCGCGGGTTTCGGTGATTTCGTCGGTCAGGCGCTGCGCGTGTTGACCAAGCTTGCGGTTGGCGGCGAAAAGCTCTGCCTGCTTCAGCTCAAGCATCCGCTCCGCCGCAAGACGGCCACGCCGTTCCTGCGTCAGCTTGTCTGCCAGACTCATGCGCCGCTCCGAATCTTGGGTGTCTGTTATGGCTTCCGACAATCCGCGAACGAGGTGAACAAGTGTTTAAGGCGAGCGGGCGCGGCGGCCGAACTCGGGGCGGCAACAGGGTTTCGCGACTGGAAGGCCCATCGGAAACGTAGTCAGTGATCTGGCCCCATGCTTGCAGCAACATCCGCCAGGGTGCCCGATCAGCGGGTCCAGGTTGACCAGACTGATGGCGCGGCTGCTAGAAGACGCAGATACGGACCTGAGACATGGCAAATTGGGCAAATGCGCCGAGCTGCCCATTCGATCTGACGCTCACCGTGCGGGTGAACGGTGCCCCGGCGAGCCCCTAGCTGCGCCGCCCTTCGCGCAGCCACGCCGCCAGAATCAAACCTGCGCTGAGCAACAGAACAAGCCACCCTGGCAGGATTGGCGTCTGTCGGATGTCGCGGGTTTCATAGGCTTCGCGCGGGGTCAGCCCGATCCAACCGCGCCCTGCGGCAGGTCGACCCAGGCGCACTTCGCGGATGCGCGGCAATCCGTCTTCAATCCGTGCCACGCCGCCGCGCATTGCCGCCAAGATCGGGGCAATCGTTTCGTCACTGGCGATGGTTTCCACAAATTCGCGTGGGGCCGCCGGACCCAGACCGATGACGCTGGTCTGATCGCCGTTTTCCAACCGGTAAAGTCCAATCTCTGGCCCTTCAAAAGTATCCTCGAAAACTCCGGGTGTTGTTTCGGTCAGCGTCAGTTCCGAGGTGTTGCCATCGGGTGCCGTGATCGTGACCTGAGGCACGGTGTCACTCAGGGTTCTGCGGATGATCCGCATGGTTTGGCCGTCGGCGGTGGCGGTCAGGGCCTCTTCCTCAAGCTCGGGTTCCTTCATCATCCAATGCGCCAGACGCCGCAGCAATTCCAGCTGGGGGCCGCCGCCTTCATAGCCACGGCTCCAAAGCCAGGCATGGTCGGAAGCCAGCAGAGCAACGCGCCCTTCCTCCACTCGGTTCAGGATCAAAAGGGGGCGTTCGTCCTGCCCGGTCATCACCACCGCCCCTTGTGAACCGGTCACGTCAATCTGGCGCAGCCACCGCCCCCAATCACCGCGTCCCGGCAGATCTGTGGTCACGGGATGCCGTTGGCCCAGGTCTGACACGACCGGCAAGAACGGCTCGTCGATCACACGGGCCGATGGTGCTGCGGGCAGCACCGCGCCAAGCGGCGACCGATAGATGCTGTCGGCACTTGCGAAGTCCGGGCCCGCAGCGACCAGAACCGCACCGCCCTGGCGCACGTAGTTCGCCACGTTTTCCAGATAGAGGGATGGCAGGATACCCCGCCGCTTGTATCGGTCAAAGATGATCAGATCGAAGTCATCGATCTTTTCCATGAACAATTCGCGCGTGGGAAAGGCGATCAACGACAATTCATCCACCGGCACGCCGTCCTGCTTTTCGGGTGGGCGCAGAATGGTGAAATGCACCAGATCAACCGAGCTGTCGGATTTCAGCAGGTTGCGCCACGTGCGCCCGCCGGGGTGCGGCTCTCCGCTGACCAGCAAGACACGCAGGCGGTCGCGCACGCCATTCATCTGGATCAGGGCTGCGTTGTTGCGATCTGTCAGCTCGCCCTCCATCTGGGGCAGGGAAAACCGGATCACGTTGCGCCCGCCATGCGGCAGGGTCACGGGCAGTTCCAGATCCTGCCCGACCGGCACGCGAAAGGACTGCGCCGGTTCGCCATCAACCGAAATATCAAGCTGGGCCAGCGCGCCGTCATCGGGAAAATCCCCCAGATCGTCGATGCGCAGGGTCAGGGTGACGGGTTCTCCGATGATGGCGAACGCCGGGGCGTTGCGCACCGACAGCCGCCGGTCCCAATCGGACTGCATGCCGGTCATCAGCAGATGCATCGGGGCGGGCAGATTGACTGGCAGGTCCGCGTCGTGAATGCGCCCGTCACTGATCGCCAAAATGCCGGCGATGCGCGACCGGGGTTCTTCGGCCAATGCTTCGTTTAGCGCGTTCATCAGTTGCGTACCCGCGTCGCCTGCACCGTCGGGTACGGTGACCCGGCGAAGTTCGGTGTTGGCGCGCGCCGTGATCTGCGCGGCCAGCGCATCTGCGGCTGTGGTGCTTTGGGCAGCGCGGTCGCCCAGTTTCTGGCTGGCGCTGGTGTCTTCCAGCATGATCACAATATCGCTTAGCGGGGCGCGGTCTTCTTGCTGAAAGGACGGACCGGACAAGGCGGCGATCACAACCAGCATGGCGGACCCGCGCAATGCCCAGCCTTGCAAACCACGTACCAGTGCGACGATCATCGCCGCCAACGCAATGGCACCAACGACAGCCAACAACGACAGCGGAATGAGTGGATCAAAGACGATGGATGATGTCATTGGCCCAACCTGTCCAGCAGTGCAGGCACATGCACCTGATCTGACTTATAGTTCCCGGTCAGCACGTGCATCACCAGATTGACGCCGAAACGGTACGCCAGTTCTCGCTGTCTTTCGCCTGCATAGCCGCGACCGATCGGAACCATTGGCGCACCATTTGCCGACACTGCCCAGGCTGCGGCCCAGTCGTTGCCGCCGATAACCACAGGGGTCACGCCATCGTTGAGATTGCGAAACGGCATGCCCTCGATCTGTTCGGCGTCGGGTGGCGAAGCTTCGACCCAGACATCGCGTCCGGTGTGGCGGCCCGGAAAGTCCTGCAGCAAATAGAATGTTCGCGTCAGCACGTGGTCGCTTGGCAGGGGTTCCAGTGGGGGGATGTCCAGCGGGGATGCCAGTTCCTGCAGCTTGCGCCCGTTCGGGCTTGCCGCCCCGAAGCCCGCGATATTGGCGTCGCGGGTGTCAAACAGGATCAGGCCGCCGGACCGAAGATAGTCGTTCAGCTTGGCATAGGCGTCGCCCGAGGGGCGGGGCTGATCCGTGGTGATGGGCCAATAGAGCATCGGAAAAAACGCCAGTTCATCGGCTTCCAGCGCGACGCCTATGGGATTTGCCGGCTCGACCGAGGTGCGGAAGAACAACGTGTCGGATAAACCACGCAATCCGGCTTCCGACATCTCGTCTACCGATGTGTTCCCGGTAATCACATAGGCCAGTGTCATTTCAGCCGTGGCGTTCAGTGCAAAGTCATCGGTATCCTGTGCCTCTGCCGCCCCCGGCATTTGCATCAGGCCGATCAAGACCAGTGCAGCGGCGTTGCTGCGGTTCAACAATCGCCCCGACAGCGCCAGCGAAGCCACCACATCGGCCAGTAACATTACGATCGACAGACTAAGAAGCCACCCGCCAAGCGGCTTTTCGGGGGCCACGCTAAGGCCCCGCACAGGCACGCCCGCAGGCCAGCTTGCAGGCGTCAGATCGGTTTCGACGGTGACCACGTTGCGGGCGATGCGCCGGTCACCCGATGCGTAAATTCCCGGTTGAAGGTCCGGACCGGCTGCTGCTGTCGCCAGATCTGCGCCATCAACACCGGGCAGGTTGCCCGCATCCTCCAATTGGCCGAACCCGTCCATGACGCGCAGTGGCGTCCAGGTGGTACCCGCAAGGTCCTGCGCTTCGATGGAAGCCGATGACGATGATACCGCCAGCCGCTCCATCATCTGAACGAACAGACCTGACAGCGGCAGCGTGGACCATTCGGCCGTGGCGGTGACGTGGAACAAGACAACCTGCCCCTGTCCCATTTGCTTGCGCGTCACCAAGGGCGTGCCATCACTTAATGACGCGATCACACGCTCTGCCAATGTCGGGTCGGGTTGGGCGACCACTTGGGCCGACACAACGACGTCGTCGGGGATCGTCAGTCCGAAGAACGGCGATGTGTCACGAAAAGCATCCAGCGACTTGGGTTCGCCCCAGCTCATCGCGCCGCCAACGCTGCGGCCTCCGGCGCGCAGACGCACGGGCATCAGCGGGTCTTCGGTGTCGCGGCTGATGTTGCTGGCCGCGACGCGGGGACCGGCAAAGCGCACCAGCATACCGCCCTTATCGATCCATTCCAGCAGCGGGTTCGCCTCGGCCTCTGACAGGGTGGCGATATCGGCCAGAACAATAACGTCGGGGTTGGCGGGTAAGACCTCGGCCAGCGATCCGTCGATCAGATCGGCAGTTGGGGTCAGCGCCTGCTCGATATAATGCAAAGGCGTCAGTAACTCTAGGCCCTCGCGGTCTTCGCGCCCGGCAATCAGCGCAACCTCACGGCGGCGCAAACCGTCATCGACAAGCGTCGTCGCCCCGGCGGACCGCTGCCCAGCAATGTCGAACCGGGTGATCCGCGCGCGCAATTCGGCGGGCAGGGACAGGTCTGCTGTCGCTTCCGTCGCTCCGGCGTCAAAGATCGCTGGCACTGATGCCAAGATCCGGATGTTGCCCGCCGGGTCGCGCCCTTGTGCGTTCAACATCACATCCCGGGCGGCACCAGGCAGGGCGCGTTTCGCCGTCATGGTGATCGCGCCGTCCTCATAGGTGGCGGGGGCCATTGCCAGCACATTTGCTGCCGTCTGAAACACGTCCACCGACCCCTTATTCTGCAGGGCGGCCAGAAGGCCGGACTTGCCCGCATAGTCCAGCCCATCGCTGAACCAAAGCGTGTCAAAATCACCCAAAAGCTGCGCAATCTCGATCGACCGCGTCACATTTGTGTCTGAGGGTTGCCATGGGGCGGGGGTCAGTCCTGCCAACCGGGTACGCCAGACATCTGCGGATTGAAACGCGGGTTC